>JAILOA010000008.1 GCA_024691065.1 Lachnospiraceae bacterium
TAAGAATTGAAATCGGACCTAAGGATATAGAGAACAATACCTGCGTGGCAGTCAGAAGAGATAATCGTGAAAAGACAGTTATTTCTCTTGATAACCTTGAAGAAGAGGTTAGCAGGTTACTCGAGCGCATGCAGGAGGAAATGCTTGAGAGAGCGAGAAAACACAGGGATGAGCATACATTCTCAGCAACAAACTATGATGAGTTTAAGGATGCCGTTGCTAATAAGCCGGGATTCATTAAGGCTATGTGGTGTGGTGATGAGGCATGTGAGCTTAAGATTAAAGAGGATACAACTGCTACCTCACGTTGTATGCCTTTTGAACAGGAGCAAATTTCAGATGTATGCGTTTGCTGCGGAAAACCGGCTAAGACTATGGTTTACTGGGGTAAGGCATATTAATTTTTAGAAAGGTGTTATTTGATGTCTAAAAAAGCTAAGCTAGAGAGCATAAAAACTGCATGGAATAATTTATTTGCAGATTATATCAGTATGAATGAAGAGTCTTTTAATAAGCATTCCAAGAGATTTAAATTTACAACAGCTCAAAAGCCATGTGTGGTTAAATCTGATATTAGAAAAAATGCTTCTCCAACGACTAAAACTTACAGGAAGGAAAAATTGATAGAGAGCTATCTGAATGAAAGAAAATATAAGTCCAAAAAGCCTCTTATCATTGTTAATCCTTACAAGATGTCACCTTTGAGTGCAATTGTGGTATTTAATACAAAGAAGCCTTGCAGTGCAAGCTATACCGTGCATGGTATGAGGGATGCTGCGGATTATACAAGGGTTAGTAAAAAGGTTACCACAAGGCATAGAGTGCCGATAATCGGCCTTTTTGAGGATGCCACAAATAATGTTACAATTGAATTAAAGGATGAAAACGGAGATGTTATGGGTAGCAAGACATTTGAAATTGTTACCGAAAAGCTGCCGGATACGCTCAAAAGCAAGATAACACCAAGTAAGCCTCTTGATTTTGATGACGGTACATTTTTATTGATAACGGGAGGATTCCTCGGAAGCTCCTATGCTTTTGATAATAAATGTAATATCCGTTATATATCTTCGAAGCTTCCTTATCCATATGGATACCATTTGCTCAGTAACGGACATTTCCTTTACTGCGAGCAGGACCAGAGACGTTTCAACTATGGTAATGCGCATACAGACATAATGTATGAGATGGACTATATGGGCAGGGCTTACAAGACCTATCACAATAAGATTGGTTTCCATCATTGGGCAATCGAAGAGGAGGGAACAGGTAATTTCCTCCAGTCCTCAAGTTCATTTGATGTGGATCAGCATCTTGAAAACCAGATTATTGAGGTCGACAGAAATACGGGTGCGGTTACCCGTAAAATCAATATGAATGACTATTTCGACGGAACCTATGATACCAGACATGACTGGGCACATATAAATTCCTTCGATTACATTTACGATGAGGATGCAGTTATAGCTTCTCTTAGAAATGTGCATACCATCGTAAAGATAAATTTAAAGACTAATAAGATTGAGTGGATTCTTAATAACCCTGAGTTTTATAAGGGCACAGAGCAGGAAAGCCTTTGCTTAAAGCCTGAGGGACACCATGATTGGTTCTTCCAGCAGCATGCAGTAAAGATTCTTAGCCGTGACCCGAAGAATAAGACAATTGATATCATTCTTTTCGATAACCATACCGGTAACAGAAGACCTGTTGACTGGTTTGACGGAGAGAAGAAGTCAAATGTAATGATTTTCAGGATTGATGAGAAGAATAAAACCGTAAAACAGATTAAGAGATTTCCGACAGAATTAAGTATTACCCGTTCAAATGCCGTGATAGTCGATAATAACGGCAAGAAGAGAGTTTGGGCAATGTGTGCAAATCTTGAAACCCATATAAAGGGCGAGAGAGCGGCACTTTATGAATATGATTATGAAACAGGCGAAGAGCTTAATAAGGTAGTTTGCGAGAATGATTTCTTCTGTACCTATTTTGTTGACATTGATATCGATACAATGATTGAGCCTATTGTTTCGGATGAAAGCTATACACTCGGAGAGCTTAATTCTCCACGTGCAATCAAGAAGCTTCCTGAGAAATACAAGACCGGTACAGAGACAGCGGATATTGAAAATCTCAAGTTCAGGATTATAGATGACATTCTTCAGATTTTCTGTAAGGACCATACTTTAAAACGTGTGTATATTTACAATGATTCGCATGTTTATGATATGAATTTTACGGATACCAAGCAGGACAGCAAGCTTTTCAAGAAGATGAATTTCTATGTAAGCATCCCGCTTAAGAATATTGCGGACGGTAAATATAGCATAGCAATTAAGCATAAAAAGAATTTCTATAAGTTGCCTTATTATATCGATAAGAAGAGCAACTAATATACAGGCAGAAAAGCAATTTTACATAAAATGTATTCGTTGCATTTAATTAATATATCAGGGTTTTTAAAAGACCCTGATATGTTTTATGTTTGATAGATATATTATGATTTAAAAATTATAAATATAACATGGGTATGATGATGAAAAAGATAGTATTGACCGGCGGAGGTACTGCAGGGCATGTAACTCCGAACATGGCATTGATTCCTGAATTGATTGATAACGGTTATGAGGTTATTTATATCGGTTCAAAGGACGGAATGGAAAAAGATCTGATTGAGGATATGGGGATTACCTACTATGGGGTTTCGGTTGGTAAGCTCAGAAGATATTTCGATTGGGATAACTTCACAGATCCATTCCGTGTTGTAGCAGGTTTTGGAGAAGCTGTAAAGCTTCTAAAAAAAATAAATCCGGATGTTCTATTTTCTAAGGGCGGTTTTGTATCTGTACCTGTTGTCAGGGCGGCACACGCACTTAAGATTCCATGTATAATCCACGAATCGGATATGACACCCGGACTTGCAAATAAAATATGTATTCCGTGCGCAAGAAATGTTTGCGTTAATTTCCCTGAAACTATTTCTTCCATAAAGGGTTCCAAGGCTGTAATAACGGGAACTCCGATCAGAAAGAATCTATTTGAGGGAAATAAGGATAAAGGAAAGAGTCTTTGTGGTTTTGATTCAGAGGATAATCTTAGCTCCAGGCCTGTAATTATGGTTATGGGTGGCAGTCAGGGAGCGGTTCATATAAATGATTCAATCAGAGAAATCCTTCCGGAACTTTTAAAAACCTATAATGTAATTCATCTTTGCGGTAAGGGTAATCTTGCCTCTGATTTAAATGAGACAAAGGGTTACGCGCAGTTTGAATATGTCGGAGACGAACTTCCGGATTTGTTTGCATTGGCGGATATGGTAGTTTCAAGAGCCGGAGCCAATGCGATTTGCGAGCTTCTTGCCTTAAAGAAGCCGGCGATTCTTATTCCGTTGCCGGAAAGCCAGAGCCGGGGGGATCAGATTCTAAATGCAAATTCCTTTAAGGAGCATAGATATTCAGAGGTTCTTATTGAAGAGGAAATGACAAATGATTTGCTTCTTTCCAAGATAAATGAACTTTATAAGAATAAAGATAAGTATATAGATGTTATGAATAAAAGCCGTCAAAGTGATTCGACGGAGAAGATAATGAGTCTTATTAATTCTGCATGTAAGAAGTAAGATTTATAAGAATGTATTAAAATATAATGGATGTGGAGTTCATATTATATTAAAAATTAAAATACTTAGGCTTGAAAAGCCAAGATTTTGGGACCTGAAAATGATCCGAAGGAGGAGTCATGTATAAAATTGATTTTCAAAAACCGATAAACGTGTATTTTATAGGAATTGGGGGCATAAGTATGAGTGGCTTTGCCCTTTTGTTAAAGGATATAAATTTTAACGTAACGGGTTCTGATATAAAGCATTCGGAGGTAACCGATATGCTTGAAAAAGCCGGAATAAGCATTAATTATTCACAGGTTAGTGAAAATATTAGTTCGGATATAGATTTGATAGTATATACAGCAGCGATTTCAAAGGATAATCCGGAATATGTAAAAGGTAATGAATTAAATATTCCAATGATGGAAAGAGCAGAACTTGTCGGACAGGTTATGAAGAATTATAAGCATGCAATCGGAATTTCCGGTACTCACGGAAAGACCACCACAACCTCGATGCTTTCCTATGTATTTATGGAGGCTGAAAAGGATCCGACTATTTCCGTAGGAGGACTTCTCGACGGAATCGGAGGTAATATCCGTATAGGACATTCCGATTATTTTATAGCAGAGTCCTGCGAGTACACCAACAGCTTCTTAAAGTTCCATCCAACAGCTGAAATCATCCTGAATGTTGAGGCTGATCATCTCGATTTCTTCAAGGATCTTGATGATATCAGGAATTCCTTTAAGAAATTTGCAGAGATAATACCTGAGTACGGAGTGCTTGTAATTAACGGAGAAATCGAGAATACAGCATTTTTCACCGATGCCTGCAAAGGAAAATGTATTACTTATGGTTTAAACGGCGATTTTGATTATACGGCAAAGGATATAGAGTTCAATGAAAACGGCTGTCCAAGCTTCGTTCCGGTAAAGAACGGCGAAGAAATGGACAGGATTTCCTTAAATGTAGTCGGAATTCACAATGTATATAATGCCCTTTCGGTAATTGCCATGGCCGAATTCTTCGGGATTGCCTATAAATCAATAGCCGAGGGACTTGGCAAGTACGGCGGAACGCATAGAAGATTCGAGAAAAAGGGTCAGTTCAATGGTGTAACCGTAATTGACGACTATGCTCATCACCCGACAGAGATAGAAGCTACACTTAATGCAGCAAAGGAATATCCGAAGAACAAACTTTGGGTTGTATTCCAGCCACATACTTATTCACGTACAAAAGCACTGTTTAACGACTTTGCAAGGGTGCTTTCAAAGGCTGAAAATGTAGTGGTTGCGGATATATATGCAGCTCGTGAAAAGGATCCGGGGGATATTAACTCTCAGATGTTATCCGACGCTATAAATGCTTCCGGTGGAAATTCTGTGTATATTTCCGGCTTCGATGAAATTAAAAAATATTTTTTAAAAAAATGTATCAACGGTGATTTGTTGATAACTATGGGTGCCGGAAACGTTGTAGATATTGGAAATGAGCTTGTTGAAAAGTAGTTATCCACATTATCCACATTTTTCTGTCGATAATCCTCGACAAAAAATGTGGATAATTTTTTTGCCCCGAAACCATTAATTTTAAAAGGTTTGTGAAAAAAATGTTGATTAAAATGGATAAAAAAGGCAAAAGTTATGCACAAACTTGTACTCTTCACTTTTTTTTGGCTTTATGTTAAACTACATCCTGACGTTGAAAAACAGGCGTAAGCACGTATTTTTAGTAACTTGGAGGGAGTAAAGCGAATGGATAACATTATTTTATGTTCGGGTAACTCGGCAAGAGCAACCTGTATCTCTAATAATTTCATAGAAAACCATATGATAACTGCAAGTGGAAGTTATGTAAAGCTTTACATTTATTTAGCAAAATGCATACAATGTGGGGATTCCAGACTTTCTATTTCTTTTTTGGCAGAAAGGATGGATGCAACCGAGAGGGATATAGTCCGTGGGCTGGCTTATTGGGAGAATCTGGGACTTTTACAGATTGCGAGAACCAGACAGGGCGAGATAACTGCAATTGATATGTTGGATTGCAGTGAGACAGCTGAACGTTTTTATGTTAATGTATCTCAAAAGACCGGATTCTCAAATCAGGATGAAGGAATATCGGGTAAAGAGAGTATAGAAAGCATAGAAAGTGTAGAAAACAATTATTCAGGTAAATCTATTGATAATAAATATAATGGTGGAAGTCAGCAGGTTTCAGGCAGGACAGAGAAGAGTTTTGGCGGTAATGCCGGAAATCAGGCAGTGGCAAGCCAGGCAGATAACGGATTTAATGTTAATGCCGGAAATCAGGCAGTGGCAAGCCAGGCAGAGAACGGATTTAAGGGTGATGCCGGAAATCAGGCAGTGGCAAGCCAGACAGAGAACGGATTTAATGTTAATGCCGGAAATCAGGCAGTGACAGTAAGGTCTGAGAATAATTCACAGGATGAAGTTGTAGCGGCTTCGGAAGGTGAGTCCGGAGAAAACTATGAATGGTTATGTATGATGGTTGAGATGTTTCTTAAAAAACCATTGTCATCAAATGATATGGAATTAATAAATTATTTGTATGATGACCTTAAATTCAAGGCTGAAAGGATAGTTGAGCTTTACAGTTACTGTCTGGACAGAGAAAAAAGCAATAATTCTTATATAAGGAAGGTTGCCATAAGCTGGGATAAGGAAAATATACATACCGCAAATGAGGCGGTTGAAGCATCAAAAGCTTATAATAAAGCATTTAACGAGGTTGCGAGGGCATTCGGTATTAAAAGGGCACTTGCTCCGGTAGAACAGGAATTTGTTCAGAAGTGGCATGAAACTTATAATTTTGATATTCCTGTTATAGTTGAAGCGTGCAGAAGAACCATAATGCAGACACAGGCACCGAAATTTGATTACGCTGACGGTATTATCGAGAATTGGCATAAAAGCGGTATCTCATCTTTACAGGACATAAAAAACGCCGATGATAATTATAAGCAGATTCAGAAGAATGCAAAGAATCAGTCAGTAACAAGGAATAATAAGAATAACGGTGGAGGAAACAGAAATTCATTTACATCATTTTCACAAAGACCTATGAGCAGTGAGCAAATGCTGGAGTTGGAAAAGAAATTACTGCAAAAGACAATAGGCGGAGGTAATTAACAAATGGCATTAGACAATGTGCAGTTCGATAAAATTATGCAGCAATACGAACAGATTCGGATGAATAACAGGAAAAAATACATTGAGAATCAAAAAAAGTTGCATGAAGAACATCCGGATATAAAAGAAATAGATGACAAGATAGTGGAATGCAGTATAGCTGCCGGTGTTAATGCATTAAAAAAAGAAAACAGTAAGCTTCCTCCGGATTATTATATGAATCGTGTAAATGACTTGGATCATCAAAGAAAAGTGTTAATGGAAAAATATGGAATAAGTGAAGAAGTTTACAATATTCCATGTAATTGTAAAAAATGCGGTGATACCGGATATATAGGCAGACAGCCGTGTAGCTGTCTTACAAGAAGGATTATTGACAGCTTATATGAGAATTCCAATCTCGGACATATTTTGGAAAAGGAGAACTTTGATACTTTTAATTTTGATTACTATGACGGCGTTACAATTGATGATGTGCGTACACCGCTTACTCCAAAGGAGAATATAATCAAAGTCGTTAATCTCAGTAAGCAATTCATATCGGAGTTCGGAAAGAAGGATCCGTATATTTCCAATATAATATTTTATGGGGAATGCGGCGTGGGAAAGACATTTCTTACTCATTGTATAGCGAAGGAATTAATAGAGAAGGAATATTCTGTGTTATATATGTCTGCGATACAATTCTTTAATGTTATAGAAGGTAAACGTTTTAGAAATGAAGCAGATGCAACTCAACTGTATAAAATAATGCAAAAATGTGATTTACTTATTATAGATGATCTTGGAACCGAGATTAGCAATTCATTTACCGATTCCGAGCTTTATAATATCGTAAATATAAGGGGAATTGAAGAGAAGTCAACTATTATCTCTACTAATCTGAAGCTTGAAGAGATTAGACAAAGATATAGTGAAAGAATTTTTTCAAGGTTTATAGGGTATTATACATTTATGTGTATTATTGGTAAGGATATAAGATCAATTCATGTTGACTAAACCTTACTTAATATATATAATATTTAGGTTCATGTTAGTAGAAAGTAACATTTTAGTTAACAAATTAGATGGAGGAAAACTTTTATGAAATCACATGACAAGTTGGCTGAGACCCTTCCGGTTGGTAACCTGGGAATTGTAGCACTTGAAAGCAGCAAGAATTTTGGACAGAAGGTAAATGATTATATCGTAGACTGGAGAAGAGAAAGAGTTAAGTTAGACGGTGTTGCGACCACTATTTCAGGATACTCAAGAGATCATTATTTAATTGATGCCAAATGTCCTCGTTTCGGAACAGGTGAAGCAAAGGGTATAATCCATGAATCAGTCCGTGGTGATGATTTATATCTTCTCGTAGATGTATGTAATTACAGTCTTACTTACACAGTTTGTGGACAGACAAATCATATGTCCCCTGATGATCATTATCAGGATTTAAAGAGACTTATTGCGGCAGTTGGCGGCAAGGCCAGAAGAATTACGGTTATTATGCCATTCTTATATGAAAGTCGTCAGCACAGAAGAAGTGCCCGCGAATCTCTTGACTGTGCATTGGCACTTCACGAATTATGTAATATGGGTGTTGAAAGTATTATTACATTTGATGCGCATGACCCACGTGTACAGAACTCAATTCCATTACACGGATTTGAAACAGTGCAGCCATCTTATCAATTTATAAAGGCATTACTTAAGAATGTTCCTGATTTAAAGATTGACTCGGATCATATGATGGTTATTTCACCGGATGAAGGTGGTATGGGAAGAGCAATCTACTACGCAAACGTTCTTAGCCTTGATATAGGTATGTTCTATAAGAGAAGAGATTATTCCCGTATAGTTGACGGAAGAAATCCTATTGTATCTCATGAATTCTTAGGTTCCGACCTTTCCGGTAAGGATGTATTCATTATCGATGATATGATTTCTTCGGGCGAAAGTATGATTGACGTTGCAAGAGAATTAAAGGAGAGAAATGCGGGAAGAATCTTTGCTGCATCTACCTTCGGTTTATTCACAAACGGAATGGCTAAGTTTGATGAGGCTGTTGAGAAGGGACTTATCGATAAGGTTCTTACAACAAACCTTACATATCAGCCGGAAGAACTTTTGAAGCGTGATTATTATATCAATGTAGATATGAGTAAGTATGTTGCACTTTTGATTGATACATTAAATCATGATCAGTCTATCAGTGAACTTCTTAATCCTACCGAGAGAATTCAGGCAGCTATGAAGAAATACGGACAAATCTAATTTTAATACAGCAATTAATGAATATAAGGCAGTTGCAGGCTTTTGCTTGTAGCTGCTTTTTTTATGATTAAAAGTAGCTACCCGGATATAAGATGAAAGAAAGCTGCTTTCGGAATATAAGATGAAAGAAAGTAGTTTCCGGATATAAGATGAAAGAAATAAAAAACCTGACTCATAAATTGAATCAGGTTTATTGAAATATAGATATAAAAAAGCCCGGAAACAAGTTCCGGGCAATAAAAACGTGCGTGAAAGGATTCGAACCCTCGGCCTTCTGATCCGTAGTCAGACGCTCTATCCAGCTGAGCTACACGCACCCACAAGTAAGCATTATATACCATATATTTTGAAAATGCAAGTACTTTCGAATTAATTTATTTTTTTGTGCAATATTTTAAAAATTTATTGTTATTTAACGAAAAATTTGTTCACTTTTCACAAAAACTATGATATACTAGTATCATTCTATACAAGCGAGGTGATAACGTGATTAAGAAGGAAATGATTGCAATGCTCCTGGCAGGCGGTCAAGGCTCAAGATTGGGCGTACTTACAGCAAATATAGCTAAGCCAGCAGTGGCATTTGGCGGAAAGTACAGAATAATAGACTTTCCTCTCAGTAACTGTATTAATTCCGGGGTGGATACAGTAGGTGTACTCACGCAGTATCAGCCATTGGCTCTTAATACACATATCGGCATTGGTATACCTTGGGATTTAGATAGGAACGTCGGTGGCGTTTCAATACTTCCTCCTTATGAGAAGAGTACCAACAGCGAGTGGTACACAGGTACAGCTAATGCTATTTACCAGAACCTTAGGTTCATGGAATATTATAATCCTGATTATGTACTTATTCTTGGTGGTGATCACATTTATAAAATGGATTATGAAGTGATGCTTGATTTCCATAAGGCAAACAAAGCAGATATTACTCTTGCTACACTTGCCGTTCCTATGGAAGAAGCAAGCCGTTTCGGTATTGTTATTGCCGATGAGAATAAGCAAATACAGGAATTTGAAGAGAAACCGGAGCATCCGAGAAGTAATTTGGCTTCTATGGGTATCTATATTTTCTCCTGGCCGGTTCTTAGAGATGCACTTATTAAGCTTAAGGATCAGCCGTCATGTGACTTTGGTAAGCACATTATTCCATATTGTCATGAGAAGGGTTCACGTATTTTTGCGTACGAATTCAATGGTTATTGGAAGGATGTAGGAACCTTAGGTGCATATTGGGAAGCTAATATGGAGCTTATCGATCTCATACCGGTATTTAATCTCTATGAGGAATTTTGGAAAATCTTTACAAAGAGTGAAAAGATTCCACCACAGTATGTGGCAGCAGACGCCATAGTTGATAAAGCTATTATAGGCGAGGCTTCGGAGATATATGGTGAGGTTCATAACTCGGTTATAGGTGCCGGGGTAATCATAAAACCTGGTGTTGTTGTGCGGGATTCTATCATTATGAATTCCGTCGAAATCGGAGAGAATACCACCATAGATAAAGCTATCATAGCTGAGAATACCAAGATTGGCGCAAATTGTAAGCTTGGTGTAGGTGAAGAAGCTCCTAATAAGGTTAAACCAAGTGTTTACGCTTTTGGTCTTGTAACTATTGGCGAGGATTCAGTAGTGCCTGATGGTGTAAGTATCGGAAAGAATACTGCTATTTCTGGTGAGACTGAAGCATCAGATTATCCGGATAATGAGCTTAAAGCCGGAGAAACTTTGATTAAGGTAGGTGATAGATAATGAGAGCTATTGGCATAGTATTGGCTGGTGGTAATAACAGCCGTATGAAAGAACTGTCCAACAAGAGAGCTATCGCTGCCATGCCGATAGCCGGTGGATTTAGAAGTGTAGACTTCGTACTCAGTAATATGAGTAATTCCCATATTCAAAAGGTTGCTGTATTTACACAGTTTAACGCAAAATCACTTAATGAGCATTTAAACTCTTCCAAATGGTGGGATTTCGGACGTAAGCAGGGAGGTCTCTATGTATTTACTCCTACAACTACTCCGGATAACAGCTATTGGTATAGAGGAACTGCAGATGCAATTGCTCAGAATCTTACTTATTTAAAAAATAGCCATGAGCCTTATGTTGTAATAGCATCAGGTGATGGTATTTATAAGATGGATTACAATAAGGTACTTGAGTATCATATCGCTAAGAAGGCAGATATAACTGTAGTTGTATCTAAGCTTGACGAGCGTGATGATATAAGCCGTTTCGGTGTTGTTGATGTTGATTCTGACGGACGCATCACAGAATTTGAAGAGAAACCGATTGGCGCTAAGACCCAACTTGTTTCCACAGGTATTTACGTTATCAGACGTCGTCTTCTTGTTGAACTCATTGAGAAGTCAGCACAGGAAGAGCGTTATGATTTCGTTAAGGATATCCTTATCCGTTATAGAAATATCAAGAAGATATATGCTTATGAGACAACCGATTACTGGAGCAATATTTCTTCTGTAGAGTCATATTACAGAACAAATATGGATTTCCTTTCACCGGAAGTCAGAGATTATTTCTTTAAGCAATATCCGGATATTTATTCAAAGGTACAGGATTTGCCACCGGCAAAGTATAATGAAGGAGCAGTCGTTAAGAACAGCTTAGTTTCCAGTGGATGTATAATCAATGGAAATGTTGAGAATTCTATTCTTTTCAAGGAAGTATATGTTGGTAACAACTGTACTATTAAGAATTCTATTATTCTTAATGATGTTTATATTGGTGACAACACACATATTGAAAACTGCATAGTAGAAAGTCGCGATACCATTAGAGCAAATGCTAATTACGTTGGCGAGCCTGATAATGTTAAGATAGTAGTTGAGAAAAATGAAAGATACGCTTTATAAGAGCGTATGAAAAAGGTCTATAATTAGGTTAGATTTTCCTGATTACATTATGTCTATACGAAGTCTATTATGTTTTTGTATATGATTTATTTTAAGACCTTGAATTGTTTATAATTCTGTTGGATGCTCTGATATTATCTCAGTGTTCATTGGATTATAATAAATAATCACTTTGGAGGAAATGTATGAACATTACAGACATTAGGGTTAGAATGGTTGCTTCGAGCGGACGCATGAAAGCAGTTGTTTCTATCACGATTGACAACGAATTTGTTGTACACGACATTAAGGTAATTGAAGGAGAGAAAGGTTTGTTTATTGCAATGCCTTCACGGAAATCTTTAGACGGTGAGTATAGAGATATTGCACATCCTATCAATTCAGACACCAGAAACAGCATTCAAGAGCAGGTTCTTCAAAAATATGAGGAGACACTGGCAAATGAACCGGCTGAAGGTGTAGCGCCTGAAGATATTTAGGCTTTGTATAATAATAATTCAAAAAAAACGAGGGTATTCCCGATTTGATTCGGGGATGCCCTTTCTTTATGTGTGCATTTCGGAGCTCGTTATCAGTGAATAAAAATATAGTTGCCGGAGAAATTATATTTATTTTATAGAGCCGGAGCCTGTAAACTTCAACTCCGGAAAAACTTAAAATTTAATTATGTTTTTAACTATTTGTGGCTAAATTTGCTTCTGTGTGTTAAAATTAAAGTTAGTCTCAGTGTAAGTGATTCTCCGCTTTTTTTACGTGATAGCATTAAGTGGTAACAGAAGGCTTACAATTGGATGGAAAATGTTCCTATGATAGTGTAAAGTTCTCTATAAGAAAAGAAAGTCATAGAAAATAGACTCAAACGAACCTTGAAAATGTAGATATTGAAGGGGTGATAGAAATGGGAGTAGTATTTGGAAACTCCGGAAATAAGGATGCTTGGAATAAGAATCGGAGCAGAGAAATCATTCGAAATCCTTTGGAATATATAGAAAAAAATTATATAAATACGGTAGATGAGACAGAGGAAGAGGAGTCGTTAGATGAAGAAAGTTTAGAGGGATTAAAAAAAGCTTATAAAAACATTTCCAATTCCGATTATTATGGTGATTTGTTTTTCGAAGATGATGAGATAGCTGAAGAAAATGATGATGAGACAGTTGAAGAAAATGATGATGAGACAGTTGAAGAAAATGAGGATGAGGTAACCCGGGAAAACGGTGATATAGATTTTAAAGATGATCAGGATAAAATAATTGGTGAAAAAAATATTGATAACGGAAGTTCTGATTTAAATGATGATTCTTCCGGGAACGGTCGTCTTAATATTTCTAAGAAAAGGGGCTCGCTTTTAAAGCCTGAGAAACATTATAAAGATCAATATAAATATTATGATTATGAACAAATATTAAATTCCAGGCCTTATGAAAAGGGAGAGTTAGATGAGGCAATTGAGCTGTGCCGAAAGGGATTGGTACATTTAAAATCAATAAATATAGGATATTACAAGAGTATAGGCGGAAATACCAAATCCATAAAACTAATCGGCGAATATATGATAAACGGTTACAGGAAAATCGCAATTTTGATGTATGACAGGGAAAACATCATTTATACAAATTGCAGCTGTAACACATGCATGAAAAATAATGCATATAACAATTATTTTCATGAATATACCTTCAAAAAGCTTTGTAAATATTTGTTGGCGCTTTTTATATTGGGCTATGAGAAGACCAGAAATCAGAGCGTTGGAGATATTACTAATCAGGAAAGCAAGAATTTCATGAAGCTTTTTTCGAAGAGCAGGAAATTTCTTGAGCAAGATGACAATATAATCGAAGAAGAGGTAGTGCTTGTACCTAAAATCGAGGTTGACAGATATGTAAATGTATCGTTCAAGGTGGGAACATCTCAGAAACAATACGTGTTAAAAAACATTAATGATTTAATCAAGAAGTACGAGGAAAAGGGAGTTCTACAGCTGGGTAAAGCTTTTGAACTGGATTTTTCAAAGCAGGATTTTGAGGACCATAGTAAATGGCTCTTTGATATTGCGGAGGAATATTCGGATAATTTGAATACCATCGAAACCCAGTATGATGTGGCTAATACATGGGAGAGTGCCAGGCCTTTGCAAAAAATAAGATTAACCGGAAAGGACCTGGATGAATTCTATGATTATTATAAGGATAAGACTTTGGATTTTAAGGGGGTCACCAATAAAAATAAGGTGATTCATTTTGGGGAGGAGGATATAAAGATTAAGTTCTCCATTGAACCCGTTATGTATTCTACTATATTTGACGGCGTTGTGATGAAGGGAGAAATCCCGTCGCTGTATTATGGTAAAGAATATACTTATATATTTAACAAGGAAAAATGCAAGTTACAAAGGATAGATAAGGAACTGTCCGATGTTCTTGTGCAATTGTCCAAAACCAATAAAAGAAGATGGACATTAAGTGACTATATGATTGAACTGAAGGTTGGAAGATCATATTTGTCGGATTTTTATAACAATGTACTTCCTAACTTTCCTAAGGAATTTGAGATTGAGGAGAGTCAAAGGGGCTATATAGAAAGCTTTGTGGCTCCGAATGCTGAATTCTCATTTTATATAGATGTTGATAATGAGGCGAATGAAATTCTTTGTACGGCTGTGGTATCTTACGGCGATAACAGTTTTAAGCTTTATCCGGCGAATATTATCGAGGCCAGTGCATACAGGAATTATGAAAGAGAAGACGAGATAATAGACGAAATCTTAAGCGTTTTCAGGATGTTTGATAATGAAAAACAGGTATTTTATCATGAAAATGATGCGGATTTCACTTATTATATGCTTACCACCGGACTTAACCAATTTATGAAATTGGGAGATGTTCATGCATCCGAAGAGTTTTTGAAACTCAGGATTAAGAGGCGTTTCTCAATAAATGTTGGTGTCAGGGTGGAGAGTGAGCTTATGACTGTGGAGGTTCTTTCCGATGATATACCACAGGATGAGCTTTTGGATATCTTGAAGAGCTATCAGCTAAGGAAGAAGTTTCATAAGCTGAAAAGCGGGGAGATATTGGATCTGGGATCCGAAAGTGCCGAGGAGCTTGAGGCATTATTGGATGCAACACATGTTTCGCTTAAGGAGTTTGTGAAAGGAAAGATTCAGATACCTGCTTACAGAGCGCTATATTTAAATAAGATGCTTGAGGAACATGATGACATAATAACTCACCGTGATTCGAATTTTAAGAAGCTTATAAAGAACTTTAAGACGGTAAAGGATTCCGAATATGAGCTTCCGGATTCTTTGGAAAATGTAGCGAGAAAATATCAGAAACAGGGCTTCAGATGGCTTATGACCGTTAAGAACTGCGGGTTTGGCGGTATATTGGCGGATGAGATGGGTCTCGGAAAGACACTTCAAACCATTTCCGTTTTGCTGGAAGCAAAGAAGGCCGGAGTTCTTTTAAATTCATTGGTTGTATCGCCGGCATCGCTGGTTTACAACTGGATTGAAGAGTTTGAGAGATTTGCACCGGATATTTCAGTAAAGGCTATAACGGGTACGAAGGCAGAGAGGCGTGAACTTATAAGATATTCGGATGCCTATGATGTGATAGTTACATCTTATGATTTACTTAAGAGAGACATTGATTTATACGAAGATAAGGAATTTGATTTTCAGATAATCGATGAAGCGCAGTATATCAAGAATCCGCAAACAGGTGCCGCAAAGTCTGTCAAGGTTATCAAGAGCAAGCACAGGATTGCGCTTACCGGTACTCCTATAGAAAACAGGCTAAGCGAGCTTTGGAGTATTTTTGATTATCTGATGCCGGGATATCTCTATAACTATGAGGAATTTAAGGAGAATTTTGAGAGTCCGATAGTAAAAAATCAGGATGAGGCAGCCTCCGAAAAGCTAAAGAAAATGGTGTCTCCGTTTGTGCTTAGGCGTCTTAAGAAGGATGTTCTAAAGGACCTTCCGGATAAAATTCAGGAGACCAGACATACGAGTTTTGAGAAAACTCAAAGAGAGCTTTACGATGCTCAGGTTACACATATGAAGCAGATGCTTTCGGAACAATCAGAGGCAGAATACAAGAAGAATAAAATCCAGATTTTATCGGAAATTATGAGGCTTAGGCAGATTTGCTGTGATCCGGAGATGTTTGTTGATAATTACAAGGGCGGGTCCGCAAAGAAGGAAATGCTTATGGAGCTTATTTCCGATGCTATCGAGGGCAATCATAAGATGCTTATATTTTCTCAGTTTACTACCATGCTTGGTTTAATTGAGGATGAGCTTAAGAAACAGAAAATTAATTATTATAAGATTACCGGAAAGACTCCGAAGGAGGAGCGTATAAAGCTTGTAAAGGCTTTCAACGGTGATGACACGCCGGTATTTTTGATTTCCCTGAAGGCGGGAGGTACCGGGCTTAACTTGGTTGGTGCCGACATAGTGATTCATTATGATCCATGGTGGAATGTTGCGGTCGAGAACCAGGCGACCGACAGAGCCCATAGAATAGGGCAGACAAATGTAGTGACCGAGTACAAGCTTATTGTCAAGGGAACTATTGAAGAGAAGATTATTAAAATGCAGGAGACAAAGAAGAAGCTTGCCGATGAGATACTGAAGGGCGAAAATGGAAATCTTGCTTCGCTTAGTAAGGATGAGCTTTTGGATTTGTTATCTTAAATTGAATTTAGTAAGTTAGATGGTCATGACGATGGAAATTTTATGAGAATCGGGACATTGTCAGGACAGATTTTTAAAGAAAGGACGTACGAATATGAGAAAGGTAGTTAAATCATTATTTATTCCTTGTTTGATTGCAGCCCTGTCTTTTGGGGCAAAGGCAGCAGATGCCAAAAACGTGACCTTTGATTTGTCGGAGTACACCGGCAAGGAGGAGGCGCTTGAGGCTACAAAGACAAATTCCAAGGCGCTTGCAGATACATCCTCTACTGAGGTAAGTTATACCGTAAAGTCAGGAAAAGGTAAGGTTTATTATAAAAAAAAGAAGAGTAAGGCTTTGTTTGTAAGCATTACCAGGACTTCGGGAGATAAGCTGGAGGATATTTCGGATAAGGCATACATTAAAGACAAGAAGAAAATATATTCGCTCAATTTCGGTGATGGCGGAGTTGAGGTGGACTATGTATGTAAGAATCGACTTTTTCGAGGTCTGCCCCGTCTGGCTTCCAATCGTGCTTTGAAGAGCGAAAATGTATTTGCCGTTCTTACTTACATAATCCACCTCAACTCCGCCATCACCGAAATTGAGCGAATATATTT
>JAILOA010000045.1 GCA_024691065.1 Lachnospiraceae bacterium
TCGGGCACGATAAATATTGATGTCTGTATTAATTCACTGCTTCCTGAAGATAAAAAAGTGTTGGTTGTAAATAACGGAGCTTACAGCGCGAGAGCGGTTGAGATTTGCGAGTATTACGGCCTTCCGTATATAGATTTACAATTTCCGGTGGATGAGCAGCCGGATTTGTCGGTTGTGGAAGAAACTCTTAAGAATAATCCCGATATAGGGCTTGTTCATACTACTCACAATGAAACCGGTACAGGTATACTTAATCCTATCAGAGAAATAGGCGCGCTCGCTCATAAGTTTAATGCTATATTTACTGTTGATACTACCAGTACTTATGCGATGCGTCCGATAAACATTGAGGAAGACAACATTGACTTTTGTATGGCTTCGGCGCAGAAGGGACTTATGTCTTTTACGGGATTGTCATTTATTATCGGAAATAAGGCGATTATCGAAAAGTCGAAGGATTTTCCGAAGCGTTCTTATTATTGCAATTTGTATCTGCAATATGAATTTTTTGAGAAAACCGGTGAAATGCATTTTACTCCGCCGGTACAGACTATATATGCGACTATTCAGGCGCTTAAGGAATATTGGAATGAGGGTGAGGAAGCTAAGTGGGAGAGACATACCAGGGTTTTTAATGCTATCAATGCCGGTTTGGATGAACTTGGTTTTAGACAGGTTATAAAACCGGAGCTTAGAGCGGGTCTTGTATCATCTGCCGTTTACCCTGATGATCCTAATTGGAGTTTTGAAAAGGTGCATGATTATTGCTTTGAGAGAGGATTTACGATTTATCCCGGTAAAATCAGTACTACGAATACATTTAGATTATGTGCTCTCGGGGCTATAGATGAGAAGGATATAAAGGATTTTTTTGTGGTTTTTAGGGCTGCATTGGATGAGTTTAATATTAAATATCCTGTGATTTATAATTCTTAGATATTCAATAAAATTAAGAAAATCCGGGGTGGAGCGGCTTAGCCTGTAGATAATCTATAATATTAATATAATCCGGGGTAGGGCTTGCTTTACCTGTAGATATTCAATAAAATTAAGAAAATCCGGGGTTTAGCGACTTTAATCAGGAAATTTTGAGGTGTATCAGATGAAAAAAGTATATACATGTTTCTGCACGGATGTAATTCATGAGGGACATTTAAATATAATTAAAGAGGCCGGAAAATACGGTAAGGTTATTATCGGTGCCTTGTCCGATCCGGCTTCAATTAGATATAATAGATTTCCTTCGGTTTCGCAGGAAGAGAGAATTAAATTATATAAATCAATTGAAGGAGTCGATGAGGTTGTAATCCAGGACAATATGATGTATGACGATGTTATAGAGCGTATTAAACCTGATTATATCCTGCATGGCGACAACTGGATAACAGGGCCGGAGAGAGCCATACGTAGTCATGTTAAGAGTTTACTTAAGGAATATGGCGGAGAGCTTATAGATGTTCCTTATACATATAATGATAAAGTCAGAAAAATAGATATTTTACTCAGGGAAAAGCTTGCAATGCCCGAATACAGAAGGAAGAGACTTCGTCAGTTGATTAAAATGACTCCGATTGTTAAGACTATGGAGGCGCATTCCGGGTTAACAGGTCTGATTGTCGAGAAAACCGTGGTGGAGCATGACGGAAAATTGGATCAATTCGATGCTATGTGGATATCATCTCTTTGTGACAGTACAGCTAAGGGAAAGCCTGATATTGAGCTTGTTGATATGTCCAGCAGATTCAGGACAATCGATGATATTATGGAGGTTACCACAAAGCCGATTATATTTGACGGAGATACCGGCGGACTTACGGAGCATTTTGTGTATACGGTGCGAAGCTTGGAAAGAATGGGTGTTAGCGCCATTATAATCGAAGATAAAAAGGGGTTAAAGAAGAATTCTCTTTTTGGTACGGAAGTTAAGCAGACCCAGGCTACAATTGAAGAAATGTGTGATAAAATTTCCTCGGGTAAGGCAGCTCAGCTTACAAAAGACTTTATGATTATAGCCCGTATTGAAAGTCTTATTCTTGAGAAAGGTATGGATGACGCACTGAAAAGGGCGGCTGCATATGTAGGAGCCGGAGCCGATGGAATAATGATTCATAGCAGAAAGAAGGATCCTGCCGAAATAATTGATTTTTGCGATAATTTTAGAGAGACGGATAAGGAAACACCGATTGTTGTTGTGCCTACTTCATTTAATACAATCACTGAAGAGGAGTTGATAAATCATGGCGTTAATATAGTGATTTACGCTAATCAGCTTACCAGAAGTGCTTTTCCGGCTATGCAAAAAACAGCGGAGGATATACTCAAATACCATAGGGCTAAGGAAGTGGATGACAGGTTGATGCCTATAAATGAAATAATTACATTGATAGATGAGTTGTAAAGATGAGATAAATGTTCTGAAAAGATGAAATAAAATAAGATAAATGTATTGATAGATTAGTTGTAAAGATGTGATGAGTGTTCTGAAAGATGAAATAAAAAAATAAATGTATTGATAGATTAGTTGTAGATGTATCAAAAGAGGAGAGTGTATGAAAGTCAGTAAATTTGTTGAGATAACCGGTTCCGACTTTTTTACGGGGGTTCCTGATTCGCAATTAAAGCCGTTATGCAATTATTTGATGGATACCTATGGAATCGATTCGAAGCATCATATAATTGCGGCCAATGAAGGGAATTGCACTGCATTGGCTGCCGGATATCATTTGGCGACCGGAAAGGTTCCGGTTGTATATATGCAGAATTCGGGCGAGGGCAATATAATTAATCCTGTAGCAAGTCTGCTTAATGATAAGGTTTATGCTATTCCTGTGATTTTTGTGGTTGGATGGCGCGGAGAGCCGGGAATACATGATGAACCGCAGCATATATATCAGGGGGAGGTTACGGTAAAGCTTCTTAATGACATGGATATAGCTACATTTGTAATCGGACAGGAAACTACGGATGATGAAGTAAGAGAAGCTATGGATGGGTTCGATACATTGTTAAAAAAAGGAAAAGACGTTGCATTTATTATCCGGAAAGGGGCGCTTACGGATTCACCTAAAGTGGAATATAAGAATGATAATTCGATGCTTCGTGAGGAAATTATAAAACATATAGTGGCTGTATCAGGTGAGGATCCGATTGTTTCCACCACCGGAAAGGCAAGCAGGGAGCTCTTTGAAACCAGGGAGGCAAATAATCAGAGTCATAAATATGATTTTCTGACTGTAGGGTCTATGGGACATAGTTCATCGATTGCATTGGGTGTTGCCATTAATAAACCTGATCAAAAGATATGGTGTATAGACGGTGATGGTGCTGTTCTTATGCATATGGGTTCTATGGCGGTTTTGGGAAGCAATAAACCTGAAAATATGGTTCACATTGTGATCAATAACGGAGCGCATGAAACTGTCGGTGGAATGCCTACAGTTGCATCAGATATTGATTTGGTGGCTGTTGCAAAGGCTTGCGGCTATCCTAATGCTATATGTGTGGATACATTTGAGGATTTGGACAGAGAGCTTACGTCAGCTAAGGAGCGTAATGAACTTAGTTTGATTGAGGTAAAATGCTCAATCGGAGCGAGAGAGGACCTTGGAAGGCCTACTACTACGGCACTTGAGAATAAAGAGAACTTTATGAATTATATAAATACCTTAAAGTAAGTTATTTTTTAGTAATAATTTAAAATATGGTAAAATAGTGCTATATTCGATTGTGAATGGGTAGCTTTTAAATTTGAACATAATATTTGATAAATATAAATAGAAATTTTACGGGTTTATATTTTTGGATTCACAAAATTATTTACTGAATTTGGACCGGATGATTTGGATACCCCGGCAAGTATCCATGGATGTATGATTATTAAATAATTCAATGAGCCGGAAAAAAATATATATGATTGGAGGATCCAATTATGAAAAATTTGTCACTTAAAAAAATCACCGGAACTATTTTGGGTTTGTTACTTATCGGAGTGCTGTCATTTTCAATGTTTGCGACAGTTGTTCCTGCTTCTGCAGCGATTGCCTACAGTGAATATGAAATCAATACATATAACCCAAAGTATGATAAAACCAATTATTCCAAATCCATCAAGTTTTCGGGAAACAAGATAATTATAAAGGGTAAATTTGAGGTAAGCCCTGATGACAGTATCCCGGCAATCAAGAAAAAGAAGATATCCATTCCGATTTCTTCCACGTGTGAATGT
>JAILOA010000055.1 GCA_024691065.1 Lachnospiraceae bacterium
CTTATAATGAGTATCAAATGCTTTTTGCAATATTCTTCCTGATGTTATAACACTTAAATCAATTTTATGTTGTACAAAGAAAGGAACCATACTTATACCCTGTAAAATTGTACCCACAAGACCTGTAGCAAGTACAATAAAAATAACGAGAGCAAATGTTGTATTTTGCATAATATAAACTATAATCATAGCTAATGACATCCAGCATAATATCTGAATTGCATTATACCAATATGTTTCTATAAGCTTTAATATCTCCTTCATCTCCGACCCTGTAATGGCACCAAAAAGAAATGTAAATAATGAAACCACTACATAACTTTGAATTAATATTAGTATTACTTCGATATATCTTGCTAAAATAAGCTTTCTTCTTGACAATCCAAAACCAATCGCTGTCTGCATAGCCCTGCTTTTAAAATCATCTCCATAAACAGCCAAAAATACAGGAATTCCAAGTAAAAACGGGAATAATAACTGACATACATATGAGCTTACCGATACAAATATATCTTTCTTCCATAATATGTCTATAACAGCTACAATGGCTAATAACGCCAAACAAATACTTACTAATAAATAATAAGATTTTTTTCTGAGTACACGTCTTATATCTGCATTAATTGTATTTCTCATAACTACGGAAAAATAAAGGTTTTAACCCTTATTTGTTTCCTTCACCTCCTATCATTCCAAAGTAGAAGTCTTCAAGAGAGAAGGTCTTCTTGTCTATTTTCTTGATTGGAACACCGTTAGCTCCGAGTATTTCTTTTGCTTTTTCTGCATATTCGGTATCGATGTCTATGGTTGTTATCTTCGACTCATTCTTCATCTCATCCTGACTGATTTCACGCATGAGCACACCTTCATGTACAATACCGAATCTATGTGCCGTATGCTCCAACTCACTAAGAATATGTGAAGAAACTATAATGGTTGTACCCTGCTCTTCATTTATCCTTTGAATAAGATTACGAACATCTGCGATACCCTGTGGATCAAGTCCGTTTGTAGGCTCATCCATAATGATGATTTCAGGATTTCCAAGAAGTGAATTGGCAATACCAAGACGCTGCTTCATACCGAGAGAATAACGCTTTGCAGGAACCTTTGCTGCATCACCCGTAAGATTAACGATTTCAAGTACTCTGTCTATCTCGCTCTTATCCTTGATTCCCTTCAGTCTTCTATAATAATCCAAATTTCCTCGTGCATTCATATAACCAAAGAAATTGGCACCTACAAAAAAGCCGATTTTTCTTCTTGCTTTTCGATTCTCATTTTCATTCTTACCGCCCATTATTGAAAGCTTTCCACCCTCAAATGTTGAGAGTCCCAAAATAACCTTAAATAATGTAGTCTTACCGGCACCATTTTTACCTACCAGTCCGTAAATGTCTCCCTTATTGACCTGCATATCTACGCCTTTTAAAACCTTATGGCTTCCATATGCTTTTTCAATGCCATTAAGGGCAATCACTGCCTCGCTCATATAAGTTCTCCTTTACTAGTATTAAAAATTAAAACTATATCACAATTCTGCTATAAGAATATAGTTAATTACACAATTTCTGATTCTAGCACACACTTATAATACTGTCAAATTTAATTATCTAATTAGTGCATACGTAAACATATGATATTTCTTATATTTTTTCATTCTAAATATTATAACCATCAGACATATACTCTACTGCCACAACCTTAATCATTTCCATTATCTGCAGGCTTATGCGACATTTACAATTGTTTCCGGGAATTCTCCCAAAGCTAAGAAATCGCGAAATGATTTCTTGCGATATAGAATTCTAATATAACATCACCACAATCTACTCTTCAACGATTTCAACACCTTCGTCATAGAAAAATGTTTCCATTTTTTCTTTCATTCCCTTATCAATGTAGATTTTTTCGATGCTATTTGCATTACAATAAACCAGATTCAGATTGGTTAAACCTCTTAAATCAAGTTCTTTAAGATTATTGTCAGAACAATTAAAATAATTAAGATTCGTTAATCCGCTTATATTCAGTTCTTTCAGCTGAGAACCACCTACATCTACATATTCCAAGGCATTACATTTTGAAATATCAAGCTTGTCAACCTCACCATAATATAGCATAAATGAACTAAGTCTTTTAAATTCAGGTAGGGTTATTTCATCTATGGTTCCGATACTATTCCAATTTATAGATTCCAGTGTATTACCATAATATCCCCAGGTATAAGACTCATCCGTCAAATTTTCCGGAACATCCAATCCTTTTTCTCTAAGCTCACTTATTAAATTCTTTAAAAGAATAGTATCGTTACTTTCCGCGCCTTCAACATAGCCTAACCCATATACCATTAATATAGTGATATCATATGTATATTCTCCATCGGTA
>JAILOA010000107.1 GCA_024691065.1 Lachnospiraceae bacterium
AGCTCTCATTAATAATGAGGTACCTGAGCCTATTGATAATCAGAATAAAAACCTGAATGAAAACTTAACGGTGAATCAGAATTTTAATGTGGGAAGCAGTGTTAAGATCGATGAATCATTGGCAAATCCGTTTGCTGAGTCAGAAAATGAAGAGCAGAAGCAGAATAATGAAAATGTTAATGACAATAATATCCAAGATTTGTTTGATGACGAGGAAAATATCAATAAGTCTGAGAATGTGCAGATTCAGAATGAAACTATCAAATCTTCTGATGAGCAAATTATAGATAATCCTTTTGATACTAATATTGATAATAACTATGATGCTCCTAATTTAAACCAATATTTAAATCCATTTGATCAGAACCGGGAAAGTATTAATAATCAGGAAAATATGGAGAAGTATGACATAGATGCCTTTGTAAATAATCTCGAAAAGAAGGATTTGAAAGGGTCTATTAGTGGTGTCCAAAATTTAAATAATAATCCTTTGAATGACCGGTTACTTAATGAAAATCAGAATGTTCCTGAGGAACAGAAATCAAATCAGGAAAATGTAAATGAGAATAAGGCCCAAAGACCGTTTGCGAACCCGTTTGCTGACGAAAAAAATAATAAGCCTAATAATGAACAGAATCAGAATGGGCAGATTCACAATGAAGAAATTAATCATTCTGATGAGGAAATAATAAAAAATCCGTTTAATACTGATTTGAATAACAATGAAGTTCCGAATTTAAACCAATATTTTAATCCATTTAATCAGAATGCTGAAAATAATCAGAATACTGAAAATGAGTATATAGATAATCCATTTACGGATGCTCCGGAAAATAACGGTGGTAATAATATTGATTATTTTCAACCTATGGATAATCAGAACTATAACCAAGGCATAATTAATCAGGATAATCAGAACTTTAACCAGGAAATGAATAACAATCAGTTTGCAAACAATATGGGTGATAATCAGAACTTTAACCAGGAAATGAATAACAATCAGTTTGCAAACAATATGGGTGATAATCAGAACTACAACCGGGATATGAACTACAATCAGTTTGCAAACAATATGGATAATAATCAGAATTATACCCAGGATATGATTAACAACCGGTCTGCAAACAATATGGGTAACCGGAACTATAATCCGAACTTTAACCGAAACTTTAATGGTAATATGCTTGATGAATTGCCTAATTATATGTCAGATGCAAATCTGGGTCCAAATTCTGCAGTTGAAAACTTTGCTCAGGATATTGTTAATGAAGTAAAGGCGCCTCAGGATAATCTCTCACCTGAAGAACTTCTCTGGGAGCAGAATGCAAAAAATAATCCTGTGGAGAACAATCAGGTATTCACATTTGAAGAATTTGCTTCATTATATGGTCCCGGTACAAATCCAAATGATATTAATAATCAATACAATTCATTTCGTGATAATAAAGAATTGAATTTATGGGTAGTTAATAATGCCAATGCCAACAATGTACCAGGATGCGAATCTCCTTCATTGCCAGTAAATACAGTGCCTTCAGGTATTGATCATAGAATGAAATTTACAGGAAATGTAGGAGCATTGGATAATTATCTTAAGAGTAATGTTACCAATTTTGCGGTTAGAGATAAAATATTCTTATTGAAATCAATCTATGCAAGTAAGAAGGTTGAAAAGACCAAGAGGAAGGTTGCAAGACTTATTTCCGAAGGTAAGAGTATAGGTAATAAAGATGTAATAATCAGGAAAGATCCTGCAAACAATAGAATTGAACTTCAGGGAATTAATCTTGATAAGTTCCAGACAAGTACGAGCGGCTGCTGGTCTTGTGCTATGCAAATGATGGTTGAAGGCAGAGGTATAAAAGGCGTAAAGCAGGAAGATATACGTGCTTACAGACCAAAGCTTAGGACGGATGAACTTAATAATATTCCTCAGGAAATGGATATTGAATATAACAAAGATAATTCTTCAAATATAAGAGCAATGGGCGAAGCTATGCTTGAATTTGCTCCGAATACAATGCTTCATGAAACGGAAGTATTTAACTATGATGAAAATGTTCAGAAATCCGGTATGACCTATCAGCAGTATCTTGATAATGCGAAGAATACATTTAAAGAAACGATAAAGCAAGCTATCGAGGTTGATAAGTCTCCTGTCAGTTTCTTTACTTCAGGCCATTATATTACTATTTTTGGCTTGGAAGGCGATAAGGTACTTTATAAGGATTCATCAAAAAGCAATAATAGGCACCCTAATGATTTATTAAGCGACCGTACTATTGATGATTTAATCGGAGAATCTCTATTGCCAAATGATAATGGTACTCAAATTCAGGAACAGGGTATCAGATCAAAGGGATTTAGATTGAATTGGGCTTCAAATATCGAGCTTTCAAAGGATGGTACTACTCTTTACGGCGTACCAAGCAATATAGTCAAAATGAATCAGGATGGTACTCTTGTAATTCCGAAAGAGGAAGAAAATACTTATGGTGTTATAGAAACTGATTTAAGAAACAAGTCCAGTGTACTTATAAACAGACATAACGGACAAGAAGGTAATTTTGATTCGACTAAAGAAAAAGCTATGCATGATAAGTATAGGGTCAGAATAGCTGAAAAGGTGCTTCTTCCTAAAAAATTAAATGCAAATGCTTTAAGAATGTATGCCGGTAAGCGTACTATGAATAAGGAAAACGAGCTTCGTAATATTTCCGAGAATTTTTATGGTGCAAGTCTTCCTATGCTCGCTAATAGAGTGCTTAATTATCAGAAAGATTTGGTTAGACTTAATGTTAAAAACAGAGAGTTAAGACAAAATAATCAAAATAAAACATTAAAGACCAATACAAATAACTTAGAAGGATTATTTGCCGGAAATGCAAATATGAATAATGTTATTATTCCTAACATTATACCTGATAATACACAATATAGTTCATACAATGATGTTGAGATCACTAATACGTTTGGTATAGGTACTACACGGAATTATAATATGGGTAGTAATATGGGTGATAATCAGAACTTTAACAGTGATAATAACCAAAGTGACAATATCACCCCGTTTGATGATAATTTTGTACCAAATCCATTTGTGGACGGTCCGGAAAGTGGTCAGGATAATAACCTGAACTTCAATCAGGGAAATAATGGTTTCAATACAATTAATCCGTTTGATCAGAATCAGTTTATGGGTAATTCCAATGATATTAATAACGAGAATGCAAATGCTTTCAATAATCAGACATTTAACGGTGAAACTCAATTAGGAATTCAAAATATTATGGCTAAGGCCAATAGAAGAAGAACATTACGCAGACGTTCTTTCATACAGGAAAATAATCAGATTGATAACAATAATAATTATCAAAATGAAGATATTCTTGGAAATAATCCTAATGATCCTAATTACACGATGATGATGATTAATGACAGTAAAGGGAATACAAGCCCATTCATCCCTGATAATTACGACGATAATAATTATAATAATAATTTCGATAACAATTTTAATAATAATAACTTTAATAACAATTTCGATAACAACTTTAACAACAACTTTAATAACAATAATAACAATTTTAATAACAACTTTAATAACAATAACAACAATTTCGATAACAACATTAACAACAATTCCGGTTCCATGATGCAAAATTATTTGCAGCAGGAAATAATGATGAGTAATCAGATTTCAAACCAGGTGTTAATTAATCAGCAACAGCAGATATTTATGCAGCAACAAAATAATGTTAATATCAATTTACAAAGTGAACAGGATGATATTAATTCTTCAGGGTATAATCTCAGTTGCAAGAGCTTTGTAAATGTTAATGATCCTGAAGTAAATACTGCATTGAGAAACATCGGACTTGGAAGACCTGACGGAACCGTAGACGAATATGCCTTAAGTTTCCTGATTACAAGTTATTTGATCGGAAGCCAGGGATTAACTGTTGATCAGGTCAGAAATTATAAAAATGTATTTAATGAGCAACAATTAAAGAGCATTGGTTCAGAGTTGATAAGTGCTATTAAGGATCATCCTACTCACGGTACTGCGCCTAAGGACAGGTTAACTGCCGAAGGAAATGCCAGATATTACGGTGATATGATTGGTAGAGCAATTAACGGCATCAGAGCGGAAAATGTGCCTCTGCCGGTTGCAAATGCTGCTACCGAACAGAATATGCAAATGTATCATAATGATAAATTTGTTTTTGCAAATGAATATTCAAGAGATTTTAACAAATACGTTAAAATATTGGCCGGAACAGATACATCCAAGAATCTGAGCAATCCTTACGGGGCAGATATCGGTTCGGGATTTATGAAAGGAATGGATTCCGGAAACCCTGTTAAAACATTTGCAAAGAATAAGAATTTGATGGAAGGCATTCAGGCTATAGGTGCAAATGTATTAAGAAAGTACAAGGGAACCAATTTATCAAATGCCTATACTGTAGCTCACAATACATTAGGTCTCAGACAGATAACAGAAGCTACAGGAGGAGCAAACAATCAGACTATAAATGTTCTTGATTCAAAGCCGGGGCTCGGCGAGCGCTTTATGGCTGAAAATAAAGAGAGGGTAAGCAGAAAGGGAGATCATATAATTCCGGGTGTGGATGAAAATGAAGCATTGGATTATTATGAAGGAAGACTCTTACCTGATGATCCAAGATATAATAACTTTATGTCTAAATTGGACAATGATATGGTTAAGTATCAGACCAGAGGAAAGACAGAGCTTAAAAATCAGAGGCTTTATGATATTGCAAAAGCGGACAATGAAGTAAAAGTTGCATATAAAACATCTGTCTATTCTTTGGGATACAATAAAGACGATAAGATCGGTAAACCTTTGGATTTTGCTAATCTGACAAATGATGATTTAGTCAGAAGTGAACGGATTTTTGATGAGATATTTGCTTCTTACAAAGTAGTTGATGAACCACACCAGAACAAAAATATTGAAGATGCAAACTTTACATTTTCAAATGCCGAAACTACAAAAAATTCTAATGTTAATCCTTCTGAATATGTGGATAAACAAATTAAAGATAAGAAGATTGCAAATGTAACGCCTGCTAAGAAGAAACAATATGTAAAAGCATTGATTTTACACAGTTTGGCGGATCCGAAAACTACACTTGGTTATAAACACAATATAATTAAGGCTGATTCTAAGTATGGATTAGGTGAAAATATTAATGTTGATACACCTATGGTTGAGAGTAAATTTAAGGATATACTTGATCCTAATAAGAAACTCAAGGAAGCAGATATCATTGCATTTGATCGTGAGATTGGATATACAACAAATACATTTCCTGATCAAGACGGCGGATTCTATCTTTGGGCTTTAGGTAATGATAAGCTTTCAATGGACCAAATTATAAGCATGGTCGGTGAGAAGCAGGAAAAATTACCTAAAGATCTCATGGAAGAATATAAAAAGTTCGAACAGGATAACGGGTTTGATGTAATTCAGGGAAATGAACCGAATGCAGCCGAGAAATTCAAAAACGGCCTTGCTAATTGGGCTCAGACGATTAAGAAAGCTTCAGAGAAGATTGCTGATTATAAGCTTCCGAAGATTGACTATGGAGAAAAGGATCTTGTTAAAGAATCATTGGGAGGCTATGTTGTTCTCGACAGAATGAATCAGATATTTAATGATAAATTTAAACGTACATATGAGAACAAAAAAATACCCGGTGTAGATAACAGAAATGAATTATATAAAGCATTAGGAGGTAAAGAAGAATTCAATAAGATGCATAAAGTGATGGATGCATCTAACAGAATAATAGAATATTCGGGTATTAAAGGAGGTTATATAACTCCAAATGCTACATTATTGGATTATAAAAACCGCCCTAACCTTGAAAAGCAACTTATTAAGACCGCTGCAAACAGACATCTCGCATATTATAATCTAAGAGATGTAGGCGGAAGAAGCATTGATGAGATTGCAAACAGTCCTCAATTAGACAAACAGCTCAATCTCAAATATTGTATGCAGAACCTTGATAATATGCTTGCTGCCACTCCAAATCTCAATATGAAGAGTGCTTTGGGATATTTAAGCAGACTGGACAGAAAAACATTTGCGGATGATTTTGATAAGTCATGGAAGCCTTATGTAGAGCATAATAAACAATATTTAGCAAGTGGTCTTTCAGGTGATCTTGAAAGCTTCAGAAATAATGTTAACCTTAGATTCCATTTGAAGGTTGATGGTATAGATTCTATTCCGGATGGAAAAGAAGACCTTTATTATGCGGTATTCCAGGGAAGTGCGGCAGATAGATTCCCATATCTTAACAAGGATTGGGTTAATAATCAATTTGCGAGTGTAGTAGGTCCGTATTTGGAAGGTGAAGACATTGTTAAACCTGCCGGCATAAATAATCTTGATATGATTAAGATTAAGGACCGTACTCCGGAGCAGCTGTGGGGCAATAAATATCCGGCAAATGAATATGATCCTGAAACAAGGGAAATTATGCTTAAAGCTGAAGTGCTTAAGGCATTGGGGGCTGATAATAGTCTCGGCGTGAGACAGTTTAAACGCTTCGAAACCGAAGATGGAGAAACTATTGCCGAAACTCCGATTAAAATTGTTAAAGCAGAGGCTAATTACGGAACCAAAGATAGAATTGATTTTTCAAGTCTTGGTACAGATGAACTGTTAAATGCATTGCGTGGTCATAATACCACAGGTGTTCAGAATGTAACTCTCAGTGAATATGTAAATACTGAGTTTAACAAGCTTGTGGAAAGTGATTATGGAAAGATGGTTCAGCAACAGGGATTAAATATTAACAATATGATTTTAATCAATGGTGCCAATGTAAACATAACATATGCCAAGGAACTGTCAAGATATGGTAATACCATAACACCTCAGGAAAAAGAACTTCTCACACGTGCTTTAATCTTAAAAGATATAGCTAAGGGTGAAAAGGAAATAGGAATTAAGCTTTTCAATGTTAATAAAGAAGGAAAGGTTCATGAAATACAGTCCAGAACACTCTTCCCGGGTGCAAAGATGGCTCACGAGTTAAGAAATGCAGCTTATTTGTACGGACACGGACTTACTCAAATTTTACATCAGCTTAATGCGTATAAGAACCAGCTTATGATGTATCATAAGAGAAAAAAGGGTATGACCGAAGTAGAGTTCGAGAAGAAGGCGGCAGATGAATTCGGTAAGACCGGAACAGAGCTTTTCCAAAACGTGGAAAATTCACTTGATAAAGCAATTAAAGACATACAAAATTACAATGTATCACCGGTTGAAATAAGAGAAAGTTTGATTGCATTCCAAAATGCAGCAAAGGCATATCATGATAAGAGGGATTATCCAAAGTTATGGTTTGGTAGAGACATAGCAAAAGGCAGAGTAAATGTTACCAAGGATATCATGGATAATATGCCTGCTACAATTGAAACAATGGATAGTTTGATGAAGCCGTTCATAGGTAAAAAGATTGCAATAAATAATTTAACCAAAACCAATTTAATTTACGAGCCTATGGGAAAGATATTAACCACATGCAGAGATGTAGAAAAGGTATATCTTAAGAATAAGAAGATTGCTGATTTTAACAGAAGCATCATCAATAATAAATATGAATCCCTTGTTAAAACAGCCAAAGCTAAGGTTTTATTCAAGTCAAAGCTTAGAAAAGATAAGAAATTAGATATTAATGATGATCCTGTCGAAAGAACATTCGATACATTGATTAATGATAATCCTGAACTTAATTATAAAGGAAAGGATATGGCGGCAAACTATATATATAAGGATTGCCTCGCACAACTTGAAGAAAATTTGGAAGACCACAGTGCAGTAGAAAAACTCATTCATGATTATGATAATGGAATTCTTGATAAGAAGATAGACACTCTTAAGAAAGATGAGTTATTCAATCAGTCGGTTCGTGTAAATAAAGATAATTATTACACCGGTTGGAAGGATATCGAGAATGATGCAAATGAGTATATGAAATCTCATCAGAAGTTATTGGAAAATTACAGACAACTCGGCGGTGCTGATGAAGGTCTTGCAAGTTATATTGCATATGGTGCAGAGAACAGGACAAGTATGAATGATATCGGTAGTATAGGTAAAAATGTGGATCTTGACAGTGTTCGTAACAATGCGCCAAATAATACACAAAATAATAATGTGCAGAATAATGTGCAGAATAACAATATGCCAATTAATGCACAAAATAATGTCGGCCAAAACAATATGCAGAATGATATGCAGAATGATATCCGGATGGGTAATAATATGCAGAATGATATGCAGAACAATATGCAGAACAATATGCAGAACAATATTCCGAATATTAATATGATGCAGAATAATATGTTTGGGCCAATCGATCCTAATTATCATCCTGAGTTAGATATAGACATTGATCAGGAAGAATATGAGGATGAGCTTGAGATTGATAATAACTTAAATATGGTTAACCAAAACAATATGGACATGAATCAAAATATGGTCATAAATCAGGATAATATGAATATGAACCGGAATAATATGAACATGAACCAGGGTAATATGGATAACGTTAACCGGAACGATGTTAATCAGAACAACCTGAATCTGAACAATGATAATCAGAACAATCCGGATCAGAACAACCTGAATCAGAACAACCTGAACCGGAACAATCCGGATCAGAACAACTTGAACCGGAACAATCCGGATCAGAACAATAATAATCAGAACAATCTGAATCAGGATAATGGTAATAAACCTAAAAAGCCTGAAAATGCATTTGATGTAATGAATGATGCTAAAGGTCATATCAGAAAAGACTGGATAGTGGTTGATCAGGGTGAATTGAATACCAAAGAAATACGTGAAATGGAAGCAAAAATTAAAGCATCTCCGGAGAAAATAAAGAACAGGTTTGCGGATGTAATCGTATCCCAGCTGTTATCGGATCCGACACAAGGCAATTTAAGAATAGCTCTTGTAAGCGGTTTGATGAATATCGATGAGATAAAGAAAGCAGCCAGAAAATACGTTAGCAAGAATACAACCAAACCATTTACAAAGACAGGAGAGATTAATCCTGATTTCATGAAGAAAATTAATAGTGACGGTTTCAAGAAAGACTTTATTAAACACGTTAACAATGCTACAAAGAATGCTAATAAGAATAACGCTCAAATGAAGCGTACAGCTTCTACTTTTAAACCTGAACATCAGGCATCCGGGCGTGGTTTATAATGATTAAAAAAATTTTTTAAAAAAATTTAAAAGTGTTACGCATTTGTAACTCATTATGTGATACAATACATTCATACAGTCAAAAATAAATATACTGTTCATTCTTAAATTAAGAGTGAACAGTATATTTAATTGAAAAAAAGAACAAGGAGATACAAAAAAATGCCAGGATCAAAAGGAAGTAATAATAACAAAAAAGCTACAACATTTAATATTAATAATATTTCAAAGGTTATTGATTTTAAAGTGCCGGTGTTATTAGGTACAGATTTAAGTGAATCAGACAAGAGAGCAATGATTATTAAAACATTTAATGCTCAAAATAGTTTTGAAGACAGACTGATAACATATTTAAAGTATCAGATGTATTGTAATGCTGCCAATGATGCTGTGGAAAACGGTAATTTAGAAGTTGATGAGAAAAATTTAGTGGATAATCTTAAAGATGATGAACAAAGAATAATCAACAATAAAATAAAAAATCAGAAGGAAGCTTTTGTAGAGAGCTTCGGAGTGAAAAAATCTTATAATCCTGAAAAAGCATCAAAGTTAGATGATATTATGTCTGAAAATATCCAACATATGATAGCCGGAGATTATTCTGTTGATTCAGTTATTAAAAATTTTGAGAGAATGGGAAATATAATTACTTCCTATACTTTGGAACTTGGTAAAGAGTATAAAAAGAATTTAAAAAAATTTCCTGAGAATGATAAATACAGAAAAGAAAAAGCGATGTATTTGACATATAGAGGAGGTTCTTTGGCCTCTGTGATGGATAATGCATTAAATACAACATACAGAGCTATGTTTGGTGACATTACCGAAGATGACAGATTCAATGAAGGAATACTAAACGCTTTTAGGTTTTCTAAGGATATGTCACTGGATGATTATATCAAACTTTGCAGACTGAGCAATAAGGACAAGAAAGAACTCAAAGAAGAGTTAAAATTAGCACCGAATGTTGATGAAAAGAATATTACAGCATATGATGCTCTGAAATATGATGTTATAACAGATCAAATTAAGGCTGACAAAACATTAATTCAGGATACTATTAATAATATTAATGAAGCAGAAAAGCAAAAAGCAAAGGATGAGAACAGGCAATATGTTCCTTTGGCTACGAATGTAATTGCCGATATGGTGGCAGATCAATTGAAAGACAGCATTAAAACCAGGACTCATGAAGAAATAAAAGAGGAAGTAAAGGGTGGAGATAATTATGTTCCAAAAACAGCAGAAGAAGTAGTAAATAGATTGGAAGCAGAGGATAGAGCTAGTAATACAACTGTATTGGAAGATATGGTTAAAGAAAAAGCAAAAAAAGAGTATAAAAATTATATGGATACATTTATATCCGATTCATTTACGAATTGTACTTTCAATGCGATGCAAAAATCAAGACTTAACCTTGATTCCGATAGTTTGGAAATTATCGGGGACGGAACTACAATTCATGGAAATGATTTTAATACAAAGCCTATCAAGGATTGGATTAATGGCGAAGGGGCTAATATGATTGTTCAGGAACAAAAGATGAATAAATTTAAGTCTTATTCCCAGTTAAACAATGAACTTCTAAGTGGTGAACTGGTTAATTTCAGATCTCAGATATCTTTTACCGATACATATGATTTTAATGAGCTTATAGAGAAGAATGTCGATCCTACCCTTTTAAGAGGTGCAATCAATGATATAAAGGACGCATCAAAGAGACATCCGAACAGTACGAAGAAACTTGGTAAGGATTTTCAGGATGTTTTAAATGCAGCCGAAGTATATGAGTTTTCTGTATCTGCCAAGGAAGGCGGCAATGTTTTGGATTCCAGAGCTGCTTTCATAAAGAGCTGCAAGAAATTCTTTAAGGGAAGAGAAAAAGACAGCAGTAAGGAATTAAATCAAAAATGTTTCGATGACCTGCTTGTTATAATGGGAGAGATATTGCCAAGAGATAAATTTACTGAATTTGTCGGTGAAATCAATAGCAAGAGAGGTAAGGAAAAGTATCACATTAAGGAAGATAAATATCTAAGAAAAGATAATGATTATAATACTCTCTACTCTAATCTCCGCGCTGCCGAAAGAGTACGTGAAGATCGTGCTCAGGTTAAATCAGCGGAAAATGTATTGAAAGTAGTCGGAGAGAACAAGAAGGTTATCGAAGGTGTTGATAGTCTCTTCGGTAAAGTTGTAGAGCCTTATGTAAATGTTTATAGTGACAGTCAGAAAAAGAATGTTGAAGAAAAATTCAGTCTTGAAGATGTATTCGGTTCACTGGGTCATATGAGTATATATAATACTTTGGTTAAGGATAAAATTGAAGACAAGATTCATCAAATCGGACCTAGCAAGGAAGAATTTGAGTTATCAAATAAGGAATTTGCTGCATTGGCATTTGCAGGTTCTCTCACAAATGATGCATGCTTAGAGGCAAATCATACTGTTGATTCCATGAGAATAAAGGACAAGGATAAGGATGGATTAAAAGTTGAAAACAAATCATTTATCAATGATTTAATTACCAAAGAAAAGAATACTAAAAATGAAAACAAGCAATTGAACAGAATTAATTTCGGTAGACATATGGCTAAGGAAGCGATGGATGAATATGCAAAGGGTAATAAGATGGCATTGGCTTACGTGCTCGCATCCGGAATCAGAGCCATTACCAAGGATGTTCTTACAAAGCCTGAATTCAATTCATCTTTAGCAGTAAATGCCGAGATGTTAAGCAGAATGAGAGAAATGATGAACAGGGATCCTGAACTTTATAAGCTTGCTTTCAAGAATGGACTTAAAAAGAGTGATATGACTAATGTGAAGGAAGTTATTTCATTGGGAGTTCTTCAGAACAAATATGAAAAAGCCGATAAGATGTATGAATCTGACAATCCAACCAAAGAGGAAAAGATAGAAAGAGCTACAAATTTTGTGTTAAATGATATGTTTAAGAAATTTATAGGTGATGATAAACATGCATTGCACTCAATTATCAGAAATCCTAAGGCTTATAATTCACTTATCAGCGGAGCAAGGGATCTGGTAACAAGTAATGATCTTCATAAGCTTTCATATACTCAGATTCAGCAGAGATTTGATCCGAATAAGATTGAGACATATAATCTCACTCCTAAGAAGATCAAGAGTAAGAAAGCTGAATGTGATAAGCTTAATGAAAAGTACGCAAAGCTTATTAAGAAGGTTCAAAAAGAATTACCTAAAGCAAAGTATAGAAATATTAAGACATCTTTCATTGATATGAAGGCTGTTAAAAACGAGATTGCGGCCAGAAAAGCTAAGGAAGCAGAGGTAAATAAGGCAAAGGTCGGCAGATCATTATAAAATCGATAAATTGCGATAATATGTAAGATATTAGAGCTGTAATAATAAAGCATCCTGTGTATGATGTACTTATATTTGACTGTTAGATTTATTAATTTAATGTTTGAATAAGGTGCGTTTCGCAGGATGCTTTTTGCGTTATTTTAGGGGTTTAAGAGGATTTTTTTTTATGAATAACATTAATATTTGCATTTTTATATATAAAATTCCTTATAAATACGGTAAATTAAGCAAAAAATCTCTTTTCTTTACTTGACATTATATGTTATAATCTATGCAGAGAAGTGCGTATATTAGGTGCATACGTTTTTTGATATGTTTATATATGTTATCTTTATCTGCTTTATTCTTTCGGCTTTATGGAATAAAGGTTTTAAGTAATAGTGATGTTTTATGTCGAATTGTTATTTATATATGATTTTCGGTATATTTAATTCTTTGGATGATCCGATGATTATAAATATAATATGGTTTGTTCATATTGATAAAATATAATTTAAAAAAATATAATGGACTTTATATATGAATAATATTCTTTTTTATGATGACTTTATAGTCAGCAAGGAGGTAATATGGTTACAATTTCCGTTGATGATCAAATTGAAGTCGGAAAAGAAATTGTAAGTATGATGAATGAAATCGATCCGCAGGGAGAGCATCGTGCATTTTCTAATATGAGGGAGGCTTTAAAGTTTCTAAAGGAAAAGCATACTGACGTTGTTTGGCTAGATGTTGAAATGCCCGGAAAATCCGGACTTGAGTTTTCACTTGATATAAAAAAGGTATCCGGCAATACCAATATTGTATTTGTTACAGGTCACGAGGAATTTGCTTATCAATCATTTCAACTTCATCCAAGTGGATTTGTTTTGAAGCCTGTAACAAAAGAGGCTTTGCAAAGGGAGTTGGATAATCTGAGATTTCGGGTTGAAAAGGAGACTACAGGTCTTTTAAGAGTACAATGTTTCGGAAATTTTGAGGTGTTTGACAAGACAGGACAGCCCGTAAAATTCCAGAGAAAAAAGAGTAAAGAGCTTTTTGCTTATATGATAGACAGAAGAGGGGCCCTTTGTTCCGCAAATGAGCTTTGCGGTGCACTGTTCGAAGACAGAGAACAGGATAGGTCACTTAAGAGTCAGATCAGAGTATTCCTGCTTAAGCTCAGGGAAGATATGGCTAAGGTCGGTGCCGAGGAAGTGCTGGTCAAGGGCTGGAACGCCAATGGTGTCGATTGCTCTAAGATTGATTGTGATTATTTTGATTACCTTAACGGTGACAGCTATGCAATCAATAACTTCCAGGGTGAGTATATGACGCAGTATTCCTGGGCAGAGATGACATTGGGTGAATTGACAATGAAGCCGGAATCGTTTTATTTCTAAAACGGGGGCATGATACATTACCTGCTTGTCAGCTCTACTAGCCCCCTTTGGCAGAATTTTGTAGACAAAATTCTGTCACCACTTTATATTTTTTTTGGAGGGAGAGATGTCTGAAAAGGTGGATTTTCACGCATTGAGGGTTATTCCGAGCACCATCCTAATAATGCTTTTGGCGATACCCAGCATATCAATGCTTACATTTATTACAGTTTCGATATCCTTAGATAATACAGATGCAAAACTCGAAGATTATCCTACTCTCGGAATATTTGCCACCATTGGCATCTTCATAGGTTTTGTATCGCTGGTTGGTACTGCAATCAGCTTGTACAGGTTGGATAATATAACCAAATGGTTTCGTTATTCGCAGATTATTTTCGTAATCAATATGATAACTACGATGTTTGCCCAGGTTTTTATTTGGCTTGATTCAATACTTCGCGAAAGTGTTGTAATAAAGATATTTGTTTATCTTTTATCTCTGGCGCCGGATATATTTCTTATTATCGGTGTAGCGTTTATGCTAAATGGTTTTAACGAGTTAGAGAATGACCTTTTAAAAAAGCAAAAACGAAAAAGAGAGAGTACGGCATTTCTTAAGTTAAAAAAGATATGGATATGGCTCCAAATAATCAGAATACCATTTATAGTTATAGGATATTCAATGATATATGTTGTGGATATAAATGGAGTCAGCGGACTTCAAAATGCTCCAAAGCCTATATTATTTGTTACCGTAGTATCAATGGTGATTTCTGCTTTGTTGTATGTTTTGTGCATTATAACGGGAATCAGGGTTTTTCTGAAAGTTAATTCGGTATGTCAGGAATTCTATTTGTATGCATACAACCATAGAAGTATGATGGGAGGTAGGGCATGACAACAAAAGAAATTACTGCATTTCTCGAGAATCCCGGTAATGCAATAAATATTATCAACAATGTTTTTAATATAGTATCCATTGTTTTGGTAATGGTAGTTTTTATATCCGTTGCACAGATGAAGAAATACAGCATAAGAATGGGCTGGTTTCTTGCAGCAATTTGTATGATTATAGGTGGTATTTCAGCTGAGTTTATGTCTGAGAATCTTACGGTTTACAACTTATCACAAGGCGAATCGGGGATGATTCTTGCCTATTGCTTTTTCTCTCTTGTAGCTCCTCTGTTTGCATTGTATTTCATAGAGACAGAGCGGGCTGAGGCGGGTGAAGAACAAGCATGGGACGGAGCATTCTGGACAACGTTACATTTACTTTTTGCATTTTTAGTTGTTATTCTTGCAATCTTCGATGTAGGAAGTTTTGTTATGTGGTTTGCATTTTTGCTTCAATATATTGTTGTAATAGTTATGCTTTTCTTCTCATCGAAGGATATAAGCGCCAGTGTTGGTTTTATTATGGGATGTTGTTTCCCTATTACGGCTGCAATTGTAGGAATAATAAATAATAAACTTCAGGTATTTGATTTTGGTTTAGTAATGCTCTTTTTGATAGTACTTTTCTTATATCAGCAGGATACGGAGAGAGAACTTATGAAAAAGAGAGTGGAGCTTTCAGAAAGCAAGGTTTCACTGCTTATGGATCAGATTCATCCTCATTTTATTTATAACTCTTTACAGCAGATTGCATTGCTTTGCGATGATAACAGTCAGGTAGTCAAGCAATCCATCTTTGATTTCTCGGCTTATCTGAGAAGTAACTTCGAGTCTCTTACGAATGATGGCTTAATTCCTTTTGAAAAGGAAATGGAACATGTGGATTTATATATAAATCTTTCGAAGATTTCGCCATCGAGAAATTTTGAAGTAGAAAAAAGATTCAATGTTACGGATTTTAAGATTCCTGCACTTTCGGTACAACCTTTGGTCGAGAATGCCATCCAATACGGAATAGGTATGAGTACAAAGGGAGAAAGGATAGTAATAGAAACCTATGAAGAAGGTGGTTACTATTACATAAAGGTGAAAGATGACGGACACGGGCAGAAGACCCAGTTGCAAACACAGAAGAAACATAAGAGTGTCGGTACTCAAAATGTAAGGACAAGACTCAAGATGATGTGTGAGGGAACTTTGGAGATAAACCGTAGCGAAAAGGGAACCGAATCAGTCATAAAGATACCTTCCACCAAGATAGAACGTACCAACGAAAGCAGAAAATAATACTCTTAAATAGATATAGTGAAAAAGAGTTACATTTAAAAAAGTAATATAAAAAAGAGTTACAAAATAGTTACATTAAAAAAGTAATAAAAAATAGTTTAAAAAATAGTTACAAAAAAAGTGTTACACCTTTCAAAAAAATTATAAAAAAATGTAACGCATTTTGTTACACTTTAGGTCTGATTTTTGAAAAAGTCGATAAAATAAGGCTTTTTAAGAAATAAAAAAATTCAAATAAAACAAAAAAAGTGTTACACTTTTGTAACGCATTGTTTGATATAATGAATTTGAAATTAAACAAAACACATTTTCTTAAGGAGGAAAAAACCATGAAAAATTCAATCACAAACAAGATAGTAGCACTTTACACAAAGGTAAAGAATGCACCGGCAGTTGCACGTATTGCAATGCTTCCAACATTAGCTATGACATTGATTCTTACACAGGGTAGATCAGCTTCCGCAGCAGGTGGCGCAGATCTTAGCGGTGTAACCAATCCAATCGTAGAACTTTTGAACTCATTTGTTCCTTATCTTCTCGCTTTAGTAGGCGCAGGTGGTGCGATCTTCTGTATCTTCCTCGGCGTTAAGTATGCTACAGCTGAAGAGCCACAGGAAAGAGAAAAGCGTAAGCAGGCACTTAAGACAGCTATCATCGGTTATGTACTTATTTTCATCTTAATCGTTGCACTCAGAGCTTCTATCGGACCTCTTACAACATGGATGACAAACGCATCTAAGGGACAGTAATAACTTAGATCACCCTCATAATACTAATTTTGCTTAGCGAAAGCTAAGTGAAATTAGTATTGTGTTCATTATGACAACGTATTTTATTTGATTATTTGATAAATGGAGACATTATCTGTTGAGAAAAGGGGTAATTATATGGTAAAACGGATTGTGAGTTTGCTTTTGGCGAACACCCTGATTGTTTCCGGCTTTGGGCTTTATGATAATGCCAGACATGCAGATGCGGCTATAGTAGCCGCCGCCGCAACACCTACACCGGTTTCATCGTCTGAAGATATTGAAGGTACGGTTGAAGAATTAGAACAAGGAGCCGAAATACTGGATGATGAAAATGGTCGAATTTCCTTTTGGGAATGGGATAAGTGTACACCTGCTAATTGGAAAAAGTTCTTTGGCGATCATGAATTTCATCCTGTAATGCTTGCATATTACGGGTTCAATAAATCAGAACCCTACGGTTTTGTATCTATCTACGGTGATAAATATCACTTATTCAGAGGTACCGGTGCTCCTTCGGATTTGGAAAAGTATCCGGACTACATATTTAAAAGTTGTACAAATAACGTCAATACAGGGTGGTTCGATCAGTTCAGAACAGGATATATGGTGCTGGACGATGATTCAAAACTTTTGAATGGTCATAAAGAATATTTTAATCAGGATCGTTTTTATACAACCGGCGGAACTATGGGTGTTTTGTTCTTTAGAAATCCTAAAAATGCAACTACATTCACTTATCCGCAATTTGATATTGCTTTTTCAAGAGCATCTTCAAAAAATAAGCCTGAAGATATGTCATATTTGGAAATTGGTACAGGTGTTAACAAAAAAGAAGATTATTTCATGTACGTTGACTGTGTAGATAGAGACAGTAGCGATGGCGAGAACGGTGAACCATATATTTATTTTGATCATAATTCTCTCAATGATGGATATAGTTCGTTTCGCTGGGCTATGGGAGCTAATTACCTTGAAAAATCCAAGGGCTCAAATGATATACCTAACAACCTTACAGACAGGTGGTGCTTTTACGGTGTGCCTCCTACAGTAAGCTGGATGTCAAATATTATAGTAAACAACGGTTATATGCATCCTATGTACCGTATGCAGCTTCCTATATCTCAACGTTATTATGATGATTGTGAATATGATTTTAATCATTTTAATAGCGATGGTAATGTTAAGAGGCATTATGAAGATATATTACGTAGTAATGATCTGGCAACCGAATACAAAATGTTTGTTGGTTCCCATCATGTATTAGCCTCAATAAAAGGTGAGAATGGTGATGAAACATCAGGACAGGGCGGAACTACAACTATCGGTGAAGGACAGATGCTTATAATAGATGATGCAACATTTATAGATTCATCCGGTCATACATCAAAATCCGAAGGTATTATTCTTCCTGAAACAAGTACAATTATAATTGAAAAAGGCGGAGTTCTTTCGGTTCAAGGCAATTTGATAAATAACGGAACCATTATTAATAAGGGTGGTACCATTATTGTTAAAGATGGTGGTTGCATATCACCTTATGCTGCTACATCCGAGGGTATGATTAAATGTTTAGGCGGAGATATGATTGTTATGCCTGGTGGAAAAGTATTTGCACTCAGTTCGGATAAAGCACAGAATACATCGGAATCTGTTGTAGGTATTTCTTTATTAAGCAGTGATGACGGTGGTTCATCTTTGATAAACTACGGTTTTGTTGCAAATACCCGTTGTGAAATGGATGCTTCAAGTACAATTGAAAATCGTAATGAGGGAGCATTTCTTTCCGGCGTAACCAGAGTAACCGATAATAAGCTTTTATATAATTCGGAAATAAATATTTCATCTGAAGGAACAAAAACAACAGTCAAGTGTTCGGATTTAAAAGATGTATCATTTTCTTCAAACCCTTATATCGGGATTTTTTCAATAACAAATGATGGTACTCAAAAAGGAACGGTGTTAAATTATTTAAATGCATTTTTCTCATATGTTTATCTGGAGGGTATTTCTCCTGATATCACACCAACACCTAAGCCGCCTAATCCAACTAAAACACCTATTCCGGAAAATGCTACAGGTGGTGCGATAGATGAAGAAGATGAAGAAGAGTTTTCCGATTCTTTGGATGTACTGACTCAATTTTCCGGTGTTAATATAATTGAGATGAAATATTAGGTTTGCATCAGATAACTATTGGAAATAAGATATATTAAGTTTATTTTTGTAATTATAATTAAATATAAGTAAAACAATTTATGTAACTGTTTACAAATGGATTTAAAAAAGGAGATCTGATTTATGAAGCGCGCACATAAAATTGGATTGTATATTTTAATATCTATTTTGGTAGCCGGCATAATTGGATTTGCTCTCAGAGCATTGATTGAAAACCTTCCTAATGCTATACAGGGAGGCAAGGCTTCAATAGATATTTCCATGTTATTCTCTTGGAGAACATGGGCTTATGGATTAATCGGACTGATAGCGGTAGCTTTGATTTTTATGCTGTCAGGAAACAATATGGAGCTTATGCTTCATGGTACCGGAAAAGGTTTGCTTGGTAAGAACGGAGACGTCGATGTGGTTAGAGGATCACTTGAAAACAGCCGTTTCCTTACTGAAAAAGAGAGAGATAAGTACTTCCCTGAGTTTGTTTATAATGGACTTAAGAACTCTAAGTTGGATGGTATTCCTGTTCGTGCGGTCCTAAATAAAAACAATATGTTGGAAGTTAATTTCCTTCCGGGAGCACATTCGCTTATCATAGGTGCTACCGGTTCCGGTAAAACAACAACATTTATAAATCCTATGATTCAGCTCCTGGGAGCTACAAGTGCAGGGAGTTCTATGATTATGACTGACCCTAAGGGTGAGCTTTTTGACCTGCATTCCAAGTTTCTTGTATCCAGAGGCTACAAGGTTCTTTTACTTGACCTTCGTGATACTTACTCATCTTCAAGATGGAATCCGCTTGGTGGAATCTGGGATATGTATCAGGAGTACATTGAGGCCGGAAAAGGAATCAAGTTCCACAAGGATAGTATGGATAAGTACCCTGATCTCAGAAGAATTGATGGCGATGCAGAGCCGGGCGAGCCTTGGGTTGAGTGGAGAGGAATAGCTTATGCGGATCCTTCACACTGCCAGGACGATGTATCTGTTACATGCCAGCAAATTTACGATGAAATGTATGAAGATTTAAATGACCTTGTCTCGGTTATATGTCCTATCGAGAACGAGAAGGATCCTGTTTGGGAGAAGGGCGCGCGCTCAATTATTATGAGTACCTGTCTCGCAATGCTTGAGGATTCCGAGGACGAAAGACTGGGAATGAGCAAGGATAAATTTAATTTCTTTAACATAAACAAAGCGCTTACGAACTCTGAAAATGAGTTCCAGGCATTAAAAGAATATTTTGAAGGAAGAAGTAAATTGTCACAGGCCTTTACATTATCAAGACAGGTTCTTTCGGCGGCAGATACAACACTTTCTTCTTATATGTCAATTACATTTGACAAGCTCAATATGTTTAATGACCGTGGTCTTTGCGGATTAACAAGTGCAACCGATGTTGAAGCAGAAAAGTTCGCTGACCAGCCAACGGCCCTATTTATGAAAATACCTGATGAAAAAGATACAAGACACGGACTTGCAGCCGTATTTATACTTTGTATGTATAAAGCACTTATCAAGGTTGCTTCCGCTAGAGAAGATTTATCACTTCCAAGAAATGTATACTTCATCCTCGACGAGTTTGGTAATATGCCTAAGATAGAGAAATTCGATAAGATGATTACCGTAGGTCGTTCGAGAAAAATCTGGTTCAATATGGTAGTTCAGTCTTACTCACAGTTAAACAACGTATATGGTGAAAAAGTAGCCGATATCGTTAAGTCAAACTGTGGTATGAAAATGTTCATCGGTTCCAATGATATCGGTACCTGCGAAGAGTTCTCAAAGCTCTGCGGTAATATGACGGTTCGTACCACATCGACATCTTCGGCAATCGGAGCGAAGGCAGGAGATATAAATCTTTCTTCACAAACTCAGGTAAGACCTCTTATATATCCTTCTGAATTACAGATGCTTAACAATAAGGAGAGTACCGGTAATGCAATTGTAGTTACCTTCGGTAACTTCCCGCTTAAGACTAAGTATACACCAAGTTATCTCTGTCCGTTCTATCAGATGGGACGTATGGATATGGATGAGTTAAGAAGCCATATGTTCAGGGCAGATGAAGTTTATTACGACCTGGAGGAGAGAAATGAGATAGTTCTCGATAAGAGCTCGGAAGAAGAGGAAGATTCGGATGAGTTCCAGATTGCATAGTGTCTTGTGGATGGGACGATACATTTACCTATTAAACCGGGATTTATGCAGTACATAAATATAAATAGGGGTTAGATATGAAAAGAAGCATTGTTTTATGTATATTATTTATACTTTCAGTCTGTTGTTTCAATAAAAAAGCGCTTGCTGCAGGTGAAGGCGTGGGGATTGATTTTGGATATACCGGTCCCATAGATCGCTACACCGGTGAGCCTATAAATGATGAATCGGATACTATGGTTTCAGGTTCGGTTACACTTAGTGATGGTACATCTTATGATATGGATTCACATATGTTTGTGTTCAGTGTTTCCGGAGAGAAATTTAACTGTAGTGTTGCAGATGGAATGGTAGTTACGGAAAGTGTTACATTCGATTCGGCCAGTAGCAGCAATTTTGCGGTTTACAAGGATGGAAAGAAGCTTGAAGCTGATGTGGAAGAGGTTGATGAACCTGGAAAATACAGCGTTGTATTGTCTTCAAATCAGCAGAGTGATCAGGTGATGACTTTTCAGATAGTGAATAATATTACAGGAAAGCTTAATTATTACCGTTTACCGGCAAACTTTGAGGTGACAAGCGTAGATAAAGACGGTGAAATATTTGATACCACTACTACAAGAGTGGATTTATCAAAAGAAGGTTCATATGAAATTAATTATATCTGTACTGCCACCGAGATAGCTTACAGATTGGCAGTTACGATTGATCATACTCCGCCTGTTATTGTTTTTAACGGAGTTGATAAGAAAAATCTTGCAAGAGGACCTGTTACCATAGAGGGAATTGATGCCAATGATAAGGTTGTTATAACACGGGGCGATGATACTGTAAGATTAGATAGTAAATCACGTCTTACAGATAGTGGTTATTATGAGGTTTCAATTAGTGACGAAGCCGGAAATACAGTTAATAAGAGTTTTAGAATATTATTATATTTTAATATACAGGCTTGGATATTTTTTGCAATAGTAATAGTATTGGTAATTGGAGTAGCAGTTACTCTTTATATTTCAAAGAAGAAGCTTAGAGTTAGATAGCCTATAATAACGTATTTGAAAAAGGAGTATGCCTATGTTTGGAATTGACTTAGGTTCGGAAGTACTGAATATGGTGGGCAGCGTAATCGATAAGATTATGGAGTACACAGTATACAGGGCTCTATGGGGATTAGAGGTTGCCGCACTGTGGCTAATGTCTATCCTTGAAGACATTATGATAGTATTTACCGGTGAACAAGAGGTAACATACAACGGTAGTAAAAGTGTACTTATAAATGTCTTTTTTTATAACAGTAAAATAAGAGGTATATACACCGGTATCGCTATGATAGGCGTTGTTTTTGCATTTGCATTCGCTATATTGGCAGTTATAAGAAAGATACTTGATGTAAGAGGAAAACAGCAAAATGTTACCTTAGGTACTATTTTAGGTAATTTGTTTAAAAGTATACTTCTTATTTTTGGTATGAATGCAATTATGTTGGTAGTACTGACAAGTACAAATGTCCTTATTCAGCAGGTTTCGTATTCTATAAAAAATGCAGAAAACTTTAATAAAGGTGCAAATTATAAAAAGTTTACCGATGAAGAATTTGCTGCTATGGGACGAGTGCTAAATACCATCGGTAATTATTCGCTAAATCCTTCTTATAGGTCAAGATATAATCTGAATGCATGTTATAACGATATAAGATCGGATTTAATATATTTAGATGATGAAGGAGTATTTAATTATAATTATAAGACGGTAGATGCAGCAACCGAACAAGAAATACCTACGTGGCAAAGTGTTATTCAAAAGCTTGCTACGGGATATGATTTTAGAAAGGAAATTACTCTGGATAATTATGATGAAGGATTGACCAATGCTCTTTTGGATGCTATGGAACTTATGAAGGCAGATCCGAATATTGTAGCTTTGGAGGATTACGAAAGAACAAATGAAACCATCAAAGATGTAAAGGTACCTTTAGACAGGTTGATATACATCGCCGGAACGATGGGTTCTGTAGGAGGTTATGCCGCAGCCAGAAATGATTCATATAACCAGGAGCCGGGATTTACAGATGCAGTAAGAGGTCCTTTCTATTATGGAGATAAAGACATATATAAGTATGATACAGTTTTGGAATATTTCTATGTTGATACTTTGCATCATAATTACTTTATGGTTTATATTTGCTTATTCGGTATGATTATGGAATTTATTGTAATTATATTGAATTGTGCGGTTCGTATATTTAACCTTATAGCATTATATGTAGCTTCGCCTATAGTAATTGCGGCTATACCGCTGGATGACGGAGCCAAGTTTAAACAATGGACAATAGCTTTTACCGTACAGCTTCTTGGAGTTGTGGGAATGGTAATATCCATAAGATTGTTTTACGTATTCCTTCCGGTAATATGGAGTCCTAATCTAAAAATAGGAAGTAATATAATAACAGATATAGTTGCCAAAGGCATATTAATGTACTGTGCCTGTGATGCTGTTAGTAAGGTAAACGGTATATTTAATGGTATCTTAGCTGATAGTGCCGGTATGCAGGCTATTTCAGCAGGTGATATGAGAAGATCATTCGCAGACTCCAGAGTCGGTGCTGCCCTTGGATCAGGTTTACAAACTATGAAGAGTATAGGTGCTGACAAGGGTATTGATAAGCTGAGAAAGATGATGAGCGGCGGCGGAGGCGGCGGAGGCGCCGCCGACAAGGAAAAAGCCAACAAGCAAGCCCTCAAAGAACAAGAAAAGCAAACGAAGCAAAAAGCCCAGAACAAAAAAGATTATACCAAGCTTAAGAATGATGTAGAATTTGCCAAGCAGCATGGTATGCTTGCAAGCAACGGTAAAAAGGTTGGCAAGCGTGAGATTACCAAAATGGAAAATGCTATGGGCTTTATGGAAAAGGGACATGATTTAAAGATGGCTATGGCTATGGCTGATGCTAAGATGGCAGAAGACAGAAGGACTAATGTTCCACCGGATAGAAATAAAGCATATCTTGAAGCCAAGAAGATGTCACCGGATGATTATAAGAGACAGAAGTTCAATGCTGGAATAATTGCTCAAACAGGTCAGGATATCAATGGTAATGCGGTCGGAAGGAAAGAACTTAACCAGATGAATGAGACATTGAGACAATATGAACATATTCATAATATTTCTCAAAATCAGCCGGGAAATCAGCCGGGAAATCAGCCGGGAAATCAACCGTTAAATCAGCCGGGAAATCAACCGGGAAATCAACCGGGAAATCAACCGGGAAATCAACCACCGTTAAATCAACCACCGTTAATGCAACCGGGAAATCAGCCGCCTGACGATAATGCGGTACCACCGTTGCCAAGCAGAGATAATAATCAAGTATAACGCTAAAGCGTTTAGGTGGTGACATAAATAATAACTAATAAACCGTACCG
>JAILOA010000113.1 GCA_024691065.1 Lachnospiraceae bacterium
TATATAAATTCTTTCCCTGATAATTTGTCAGTGTTTTCACTGAACCTTTTTATTTAAATGTAACCACGGGTGGTACATATTTTTTTTATTTAACGACAAAATATAATGATATTTGATAATGATAAAATTATATTCTCAATAACGAATTAGAATTATATTTGTCAACCTTTGCATTGTACACTCTTTTACAACTAATTTCAATGATATTTGTATAAGATTTTTATATTATTTAACAGTAACCTTAAGTGATGCGTAGGTCTTGTTGTTGTATTTAGCGTAAACAGTTGCACTTCCGGTCGATTTTGCTGTAATCTTACCCTTCTTGGTAACCTTTACGGATGAGCTGTAAGAAGAAAATGTAAGTTTCTTCTTGATTGCTTTTTTTGCTGCTTTTGTTTTAGGAGTGCAAACTATCGTATATTTAACCTTGGTACTCTTACCTTTTTTCAAGGTAATTGTTGATTTTTTGAGTTTAATTTTCTTAAGTGTAACCTTGGTAGAGCTTGAAGAGCTTGAACTGCTTGAACTTGAAGAGTTACTGCTTGAAGCACTTGTATCTGATGAACTGCTGTTTGACGAGCTACTTGAAGAACTACTGGATGAGTTGCTTGAAGAGCTGCTTGAGCTGTCAGTCTTTGAACTTGAGCTGTCATCAGATGAGCTTGAACTTGAGCTTGATGAGCTTGAGCTTGATGAAGCCTTAGTACCACTGATTGTAATGTGGTTGATTGCATTTTCACCACCGGTAGCATCGTCGTATACGTAACCGCCGCCGATTGCAACAAGGTCAGTAGCCTGAAGTCTTACCTTTACGCTTGACTGATCACAGGCTGCACTTGGAAGCGAGAATGAAATCTTGTACATTGTCTTGTTGTTTGAAAGTGAAACCGTAGCTCCGGATATTTTGGTAAATGTAGTGCTGCTTCCGGTTGTGTAAGCTGCATTGAAATTCTTAAGGCCCTTTTTGGTACCGCCGAGATACGCTGTAAATGTTACGCTTTCATAATCAGATGTTGAAAAGTTAATCTGGAAATAAGGAACTGTGCCGGAAGCCCAAGGGTTCTTCTGACCGGCCGTCATTACAGGCTCTTTGACATCTGAACCGTGTGAGCTACAGGTATAATCTTCACCGGACCACTCGAGCTTTCTTAAAGATGAACCATCGAGCGAGGCATAGAGTTTAGCAGAGCCGGTAGTGAAATCATAACCATTTTTTTTGGAACCATATTTAGAATTGTTTAATTCCATTTCTTCCGCATCTTCTGCGTTGGTTTCAATGTCCGATGAATCAGTGTATGTATATTCAAGTGCTGCAATAGTGGTAGATGCCGCCGACGCTGTCTTTGTGCCGGCCGGATTTGAAAATGTATTGTAAGCACCTGAACTAATAATTAAAGCAGCAACAAGAGTTGTCGATAGAATTAGATTGGATTTTTTCTTAAAAATTTTTCTCATAATTTTTTACCTCTCTTTTAATATTTGAAAATATTGATTTGTTTATGATGTAAATCACGTTGACATTCAAATAAAAGTTTAACTTATTGATAGATTTCCTTTCTCATAACGAGATATGTTGATTTTAAAATGTTTCTTTCCTTTGGCTATTATATCCAGTAAAGCGGATCATAAGGTTTTTAAATATCCTTATCTTCCTGATAAAACTTTAATAAGCATATATTAAAAATGTCATATTTACAAGTTCAATAATTTGTGATTTTTACCTTGTTTTTTTGTTATAATCTTTTTGTTATAAACAGGATCTTTAAAAGAACAATTTTGGGGAGATTATTTGTAGTACTTCAAGATCTCACTCAACTACTATTTCTTATCCTGTTCGATATTTGAATTAAATTTCATAGTCAAATCTTAATAAATATATTTGGCATAATTTCGTCAAAATGGGATTAGTATTTTGTCTAATTTGGGTAAAATGTTGGGCAGGAGGTTACATTTAAAAATCAGGGAATAATCGGGAAGTTTTTTATGAAGCCGGTTAATGTAAAAATCAAGCTATTATAATCAAAATATAACTGAAATCCTTAATTCCTTTGGTTGACTTTAAAGTACTAATGAAGTAAAATTTTTCTATCTGTTTTGTATGTTTTAATATTGGACTTAATTACTGATTTTTATTTAATGTAGCGCGGAAAATAAATGTATTGAATAAACAAATGCAGTAATAATAGATATGGTGAAAAATGTAATGTGAAAAATTAGATGTATTATATTACTTGCGATTATAAAGGAAAGGAAGCAGGAGCAGTGGAACAGGATTATCAGGACTATAATGCAAAAAAACGCAGTATGATTTTCAGGATAATGGATGTGATTGTGTATTTACTCGCTATTATCGGATTGGCAGGTACCGTATTTTCGTTTGCGGTATTTATGTTTGGAGGTTCTTCAAAGGCCAAAGTAACCCAGGTACAAAGGAACACCAAAAATACGGTTATAACTTATGAATACAAATATGAGGGCAATACATTTTCAAAAAATAAAAGATATAAAAAGGGCAAGAAAATAAAGATCGGAGATAAATTAGATGTCTATTATCTTAAAGAAAAGCCCGAGATTGGATTTACGATGAATGGATTCGCGGTTTTTTATTTTCTGCTTGCTATATTCGGACCAATCAGTTCGATTTTGTATAAGCAGAATAAAAGGAAAAATGAGTGAGTTTAATTAGTGCTAAGTATTACTTAAAATAATATAGTAGGAATGATGACAGATATGTAATGCTTAAATATGACCGAGACTAAATAATTTTTTAAAATGACAATTAATTAGACATTTGAAGTTTGCTGAAAGATATATACATAATTTTGGAATGAGAAAACTTACTTTAACACTAAAAAAACTAAAAAATTACAGACTAAGAACATATTTTATAAAAAACAGGCAATAATAGACAGTAATAAAAGGGCATAATTTATAAAAAAAGAAAGTAACAAAAGGCATGGTTGCTGAAAAAAAAGAAAGTGAAAAATGTTATGAGAAAATTTAAATCAGTAAAAGTTATTACATCCCTTACACTGGCGGTTGCATTGTCAGTGGGACTTGGCGGATGCAGTGCAAATGATGGAAGTAAAAGTGGTGAAAATTCCACAAGTCAGGAAGCAAATGGTAATGCGGGTCAGGAAGAGGGCAGTTCCGGGCAGGATGCCGGCAGCGAAGGTCAGAATGGCGGCAGCGAAGGGCAGGATGCTGACGGAGGTTCTTCCAATGCGGACGGAGAAAAATACAAATCCTATGCAGGAATGAGCGCCAAGGAGATTGTTGATTCGCTGTCTCTTGAGCAGAAGGTTGGGCAAATGCTTCAGCCGGCGTGTTATAATATCGATACAACCGCAGTAATGGACAGGGACTTCGGTAGCATTTTATCAATAGGGGAGCTTTATGATTTTGAAGGATGGGCGGATTTTATTGATGATTTCCAGGAGGCTGCCCTTAAATCGGATGCCGGAATCCCTTATATATATGGGCAGGATCAGGTGCATGGAATCTATGGCTGCCTCGGTGGAGTGATATATCCGCACAATATCGGACTTGGCGCTGCAAATGATGAAGACCTCATGCATGAGATAGGCCTTGCAACAGCCGATGAATCAAAGCTTTGCCACATTTTATTCAGCTTTTCGCCGTGCGTTGCACAGTCGGTTGACCCTAGATGGGGCAGGACTTATGAGTGCTACGGTTCGGATTTGTCGGACATTACAAAGTTAAGCGTTGCATTTACGGAAGGACTTCAGGAGGGAGGAATCGCAGCCTGCACCAAGCACTTTTTCGGAGATGGAAATGTATCGTTCGGAACGGGC
>JAILOA010000123.1 GCA_024691065.1 Lachnospiraceae bacterium
TGAAAGATATTTGGTACCATCGGTATATTTTACCTCCGGTTCATAATACAAATACCTCGAAGGTGAATTCCATGTATTATTTTCCCTTGTCTGGTAACAGGTATATCTATATCCAAAAACCTTTGAATCTCCACCTTCACCGGCATCAACATCACGGGTTGAACCAAAGTTATAAGGAACTCCGCTAAATGTTGTAACCGGCACCCATCCTTTATCAACGTAAGCATTACCCTCTGTATCATAATGAGAGCTCTTAAGATGTAAGCCTGATACCTCAATCGGTGTACCTGCCCTTGAATCAGTTGTATACCAAAGTCCATCTAAATCCTGAGGAAATTCTTTATCTTCCGTTGCACTATCTGCAGGATATCCAAGCGAACCTGCACAACCATATGAAACCTCACCAAACATTATACTTGGAGCTTGAAGTCTGTTCATAAATGTAGAAACTCGAATATCCGTAATAGCTTTATCCGGATTAGATGTGATTGTATATCCTAAATATGTGTAGCAATGCTTTTCATTCTTAGAATACTTATATCTGACAACATCAGCCAGATTATGATCCCAAATATATACTGCCTCTTTAACTCTAAGCTTTGCCTTAGCCTTAGCTTCAGTATCTCCAGAAGCAACAATCAAACTTTTAAAATATTGTTTTGTTTCTTTACCACTTGTAGAACTTCCGTTAGAAGCACTTGTTTGTTCAGCACTTCCATCACCATCCTTAATAGAATCCTCTGTAATGTAATAAATAAAGATACCACCCACAAGGTCTTTCTTCATATACGAATTACAATTACAAGCTCCGCTCTCTCCAAATGTACGTGCACTATCATAGCCCCTAGGAGTTGTCGAAACATTGTTAAGAATCATAAAAGGACCTCTTCCATGATTAGCAACAATCGGTGAACCGGTATTAGGATCTTTACTCATAAACAGACAATTCCATCCTCTGAATCCCATTCTACCGTTCACATCACCAATACCCTCTACTCCATGTATATCATCCTCATCAGGTTCTTCTTCCTGATTAGGATCCTCGACTGAGCCTACATTGTTGTAATATGCAAGATAATCACCATTCGCTCCTGTAGCACTGTCAGCAACAACATCAGGGACTTCATCATAATCCAAATCATCATCTTCTTCGGATTTTTCCAATAATAGACCCACAACAAATAATACTGCAGTAACTAATGCTACAATAATCGCTATTACAACACTAATAGTTCCTGCCATGGAAGTAAATCCTAAAATAGCTGCTTTTGCACCACCGGATATAGAAAAGAAAACAGCACCCAATGAAGATAATCCCATGCTATAACAAAATACACTTAATGCAAAAGTCACAAAAGAAACTGCAGTTCCTATAGCCGATGCGATAGCCGGAACCGAAAACAGAGCTATTACCACCGCTAATGCGCCTGAAGCTATTTGCATATATGTAGTAATCTTAGCTTGAGTATCTTCAAATGTTTCATCGGTTTGCTGATCAATTAATTTTTGTGCTGCACTATCACGTTCTGCCTCTGAAGTATATGCAACCTTTTTTCCTCTAACATTTTCATTGCTATTCATCCATACTGAGTATGATTTAGTTCCAATTACATCTTCAATACCTTCCTGCGCATAAGCCACTTTTTCATCAATAATATCATATTCTTTATTTTCACCTATAGTATTAATAATAGCTTCCACACCACCTGTACGCATAGCCATGCGCTGTCCGTATGTCATCGAATCAAGAATAGGATAAAGACTTCTTAAATCAACCTCATCACTCGTTTGAATTCCTAAATCCACTAAAAACTCACCCAGAGGATAACCATTGTAAACATCATATTCATTCAAAGTTTCATACATAGAAATAATAGTCGCACTTTGACAAGCCGTGGTTTCCACATCACACTCCGTTAAATCTTCCCCTTCTTCTTTTTTAAGATTATCAATCTCTTTATCTAATTCATCTGAATCATAACTTGCTAATGCATTTTCATAATTAGTTGCAAAATTCTGAAGATGTTTATGAAAATCCTTGGCATCTTCTTCGTATTCCGCATCCAACTCTTTTAACTCATCATCATTTAAATATCCTTCAAGTTCCTCCCAAAGATAATTATCTTTCACTAAATCTGCCCAGCTTTGGGAAATAACTTTTCCGGTTTTATTGTCAACTTCGTTATTATAAGCGGAAGTTCCATAATTCAATGCTGTAAATATTGAATTAATAGTACTTGCACTTGAATTAAAAACAATTTTTTCAAAAAAACTATGATCAGCTTCTCCTGATACAAGAAATTTTCCAAGAAGCATACTATTCTTTTCCGGAATATTAATAAGATTTAAAACATCAAATGCCTGCATTGCTTTAGGCGAACCCTCTTCATAATTTACAATAAATTCATTAGCCGTAGCCTCAATTGTATCAACAAAAGAAGAATGAGTCTTTTTAAACTCCTCCTCATATTCGGTATAATCCTTAATTTTAGCCTGATCATTCATACTTAGCAGTTTTAAACTACGAATAGCATCCGAACGGGAAAAAGTTTTCTTATATCCCATTACTACAAAATTTGCTCCTGTACCCTCATTTAAATCTGCATTAATTGGAATATAACCATTGTTTTGGCAGTTCTTAATTGCAGATTCCCTGCTATCCATGGAATAGAATAATTTCACATCACTAACATACTCAACCTTCTCTTCGTCATCCTGTTCTTTCTGATTTCCGCTATTTGCAAACGCAGGTATTAAATCACTCAAAGGATTCTCAAATGCCAAACAAGCAATAAGAAATGCTGTAATTATTATATTAAAAATTCTACTCTTGCCTGATTTTTTTCTTAAATTCATAGCTTTTTCTCCTTTCATACCTGTAATTTTTTCTTCCCGGTGTACATAACTACACCTATTAGTATAATTAATCCAAGACCTGCAAATATCACAATCACACCAACACTGCCATTTCCGAATATTGATGCCGAAACACTTATTCTGGCACTGATAGTCTTAATATTCTTCGGTTCTATCCTACCCTCAGCCGGGTGAAAATACTTCATTTCATATACGGTAATATTTTTGGAAATCATTGCATCGCCAGTACAATCACATCCTATACCAATCCACGAACCTCTGCTTAATCCTCCGCTACATAATTGTTTTTCAGTATTAAAATACATATCATTAGCTTTCGAATTTTCCCGGGAGATATTATCTTTAATAACAACCACGCCCTTAACGGTGATGACATTGGTACTTGACACATAAACTGCTCCTCCCTCATCATCAGCTACATTCCCGGTCATTTCAACATTGGATAAAACCACTCCAAAGTCATTCGCATAAATTGCTCCACCGCAATTTTTTGCTTTATTATCTATGAATCTACATCTATCAAATAAAAATACATCTCCACTTACAGGGCTATCATCTACATAAAGAACTCCACCACAGTCACCTGCTTCATTTTCTTTAAAACTGCAACCTCTGACAGATACTTCTATAGTATTTGAAACTATCCTTGATCCGCAAATGTAGATAACACCACCATGTTCCTGAGCTATATTTCCGTTAAAAACAGTATTTTTAATAGTTAGCTCGCCATAGTTAAAATAAATTGCTCCACCGTCATCCTCCGAGTAACAATTCTCAATTCTACAATCTGTAAGTGTAATAATACCACATCCATGATCATAAATTGCTCCACCAAAGCATTCATCAACCGACTGAATTGTTTTACAATTAGAAATCGTTACTCCCTTTAGATTAATTTCCGTTTGCTCTCCGCCACTATCCATAAAAATTCCACCGCCATGATAATCGGTTACACAATCATAAATTGTTCCGCCTTCCATAACGAGTTTAGCATCACAACCAACAAAGATTCCGCCACCGCCATCATCGGTTGCACCTCCGGTAATGACTCCTCCTCTTAAACCATCAAATCCCAGTTTTTTAGGCTTTGAATCTATAATTTTTAGATAAGCGTTGTCTTCTAACCTTATTACTCCACCTTTTTCATTTGTAACATAACCATCATCTCTGCTTCCTTCCCTCTGTATATAATGGCCGTTCAAATCAAGAGTAATTTTTTTACCGGCCGGAATAACCAGCTCTGAACCGGAGCTATAATCAGCTCCCATTGTAATTACCGCCTCCTTGCCGTTTTTCTCCGAAATAAGGTCTATAGCATTTTTAAGAGCCAACGATAAAGAAGAATATTCATAGCTTTCCTCAAGAATATCATTCTTATAAATCTCAACTGATATCCTTTGAGAATTATCAATCAAATCCATATTCTTAAGAATCTCTACTTCATAAGTATTCTCACTGCTGACCTGATAATTTTTCTCATTATCGTTATAAAAGAAGAATATGCTTCCTTCAAGAGAATTAACATCTCCATAACCATCGGTAATTACTTTTTTATATTTTTCCAATGTAAATCCAATTCTTGTTTTATTCAGGAATTTATCGGAAAGTTCAATAGTTTTTTTCGAAGGATCAGGCTTTACCCAGAAACGAATCTTTTCCATATTTGTTGATATAAATAGATCGTTATCCCTATCATCTTTACAAGTGTTATTCTTAATCCTGGTAACACCACCCAAAAATGTAACTATTGATGAATTTCCTCCATATATTCCACCACCGTTTTCAGTAGCATAATTTTTTACGATCGAGCAGCTTCCGATTCGAGCCTCGGCACCCTCACCAACAAAGATACCGGCACCTTTTGCAGCTGAATTATTCTCTATATAAATTCCGCCATCTATTTTAAGAAATGAATTCTTATCACAACAAATTCCACCACCATTTCCGTTCATTGATGCTCCGGTGATTTTTCCGGGTGTCCCGGAAGAATCTGTAAGGTAAAGATTTCCGCTCCCCTCAATCTTAAATACATAACCGTCTTCACGTTGACTACCGTCATTTATTCCTCTATCTATTGTATGTCCGTTTAAATCAAATGTTGTATTCATTCCTTCCTCAACCAAAAACGGACTATTTTCGTCACCAATCGTAAAATCAGCTGTAAGCTTAAGTTTCACAGGCATTTTGCCTGCCTTATACATCCATTTCTGAGCCGAATCAACTGAATCAACCTCCACAACATCAGGTATAGGCTCTTCTGTCGGAGTCGGAGTCGGAACCGGAGTCGCTGCAGGTGCTTTGGCAGCACTTCCCGAAGAAGTATCTTTTTTCCCCTCATCAGGAGCCTCTGTAACTTCATCCGCCTTAGAAATACTAAACCCTCCATTATAAGCAGCAAAACAAATAAAAGCTGCAATCAGGAAAACCATGATTCTAAAGGTCCATTTAAATCTTAATCCTTCCATGGAAATTCCTCCTTTTTCACGTATTTAAAGTCAAATCTCTATATTTTCCGATAATATTATTTTCAAACTTTTCACGTATTTAAAGTCAAATCTCTATATTTTCGATAATATTATTTTCAAACTTTTCCGTTTTATCAATCTTATGTATATAAGTATACCAAATGAAAGGGGACAAAAGGGGGACAAAAACAAAAGAGTAAAAAAAAAATGTATTTTTTTCTTACTCTTTGGTTTTTGGGAGAATTCCGTAAACGGAATTCTCCTGAGGGTTTATTGTTATGTTTTAATTTTAATCTTCCTCCGGATTCTCTTTTTTTCTCTTATACATAAGAGCCATAATAAATCCTAAAATTCCTCCTACAACAACACCGATTCCTCCACCTAAAGCAGCAGAACCGGTTGAGAAAACAGAACCGGTAACACTATTATCCTGGGTCTCTTCTTCCAGCGTTTCAGCTTTATCACGTTGAAAATACACATATGTGCTAACGGCTCCGGTTCCATAAAGAAATGCCTTATTATTCAAATTAAAAACTGACTTATTTCCAAACTTATGAATGCCTGCATTATATCCGGACGGTGGAGTTGAAGTTCCTTTACAGACAACAAACGAGTCGGCAAGTATTGGCTGTTCTTTCGAAATGCATGCAGTATATAATGCAAGCCATTCCTTTCCTACATCACCATTTAAATCACCATGATCACCCAGAACTTCTAAATTTTCTTCTTCCCAACCATAATCATTATCTGCTCTGTTACATTTAACCGCTTTATAATAAACGGTCTGGTCTTTGATAAGAGTTAACCTGCCTTTCTTATCTTCCACCGTAACATCCTTTTCATCAACAATATACTTAGGAATAGGCTCAACTTTAACATTGTATTTCTCGGCATCCGCACTTGTCTGCGTAATAAAGCCCAAAAGCGCAAGAATCCCGCCAATTATAACAGTCACAGCAAGTATACACCCTATAACTATTGACACCGTACCAATATGTCCTACTAAATATCCAATACCCAGACCCAATAATGCGGTAACTGCAATACCTTCCGCAAATTTGATGCAACCCTGAACCAGAGTATCATATGTAAATGCAACCGCATCCGCATTATCCTTACCATCAACATCCGCTGATGCATTGTTTCGAAGTATCTCCGAAGTAAGAGCAACGCCTCCTTTATCATAGATTTCTCTATTTACACCTACGTAAAGCGAAATATCTTTTGTAGAAGAATCATATTCATTTTTCTTCTTTAAATCTTCCATCATTTTTTCATAATCATTCTCATCATTCATTGCAACAGCAATAAGATCTCTGATGCTTAAATATTCTAATCCGGCAATCTGTCCGTCACTTAGTGATGCCACAAGTGGATATAAAAGCTTAATATTTTTACCATCAAAATCAGAAACATTTAAACGAAAGAGATCTAAAAGTGTATCTCCGCTGACACTTCCTGATTTAAACGAATAATCACATTCCTCCAGGAAATCCCTGACTGTAAGGGTAACAGTCTTATCAGCATATTCATAAGCCTCATTTGCCATATCACCAATTTCCTGTACAGTTTCATCATCAATATCTTCAGGTGGAGTATCCTTATATTCTTCCGTCATTTCTTTTGCAAAATCGTTGTACTCTTCTGTATCAAAATTATCAACCGTTTCCTCGGCTGCATCAGTATCATTTAACTCTTCGGAAATTTCTTCCCAATGCTTTAAAAGAATTCTGGCACCACCCTCATATTTGGCACTAAGCGCATTTTCAACATCTTCCCTGGTAGTCATATTAGGATTTTCCGAATAAACCTCTTCTTCAAGAGTCCTGTAATCATTGTCCTCAATTCGATCAATCCAGGTCTCATCAGCTGTATCCGCTGCTCTTGCAAGCGTATTGGTAAGACAATAAAGAATTAACTCATTACCCTGTTGAAAATATGTAACGATATCAGCATGCTTTTTCTTCTCATTCAAAATAAGACTATTATATGCTGCCTCACCCATTTCAAACTTCGTTTCATTAATTAAAAGATCTCCAACACCGGCACCATCACAGTCATCATCCTTAATTCTATTAAGCGTCTCCCTCATACTATTAGCACGAAGATAAGCTAACGAATCGTGATCTTTCTTCAAATTTTCCCTGTATTCTTTAACTATTTTAAGAAATTCCTTCATAAATGGCTTAATCTTCGATTCATATGTTCTTTCAACAAGTTCCTCATAATCACGAAAACTATATCCACCATTCATGTTCATAACCGCAAGATCGGTAATTGCTTCGCTCTTATTATCGGTAGTTAAATACCCAAGATAAACAACCATATCCGAGTTTCCGCCATTTCTACCTTCTTCACCGTCACCGGCTTTTTCGTTGAGATCTGCATAATTACCGGCCTCATCTTTAAGAATAGTATATCCTCCGTCACGAAGTTGCCTTATAGCATCTTCACTATCCTCTCCCTGTCCGATTTTAAATTCTTTAATATATTTATGACTTTCTGCCGCTTTTACCCTACCTTCTTTTGGTGACAAATCGCTAAGAGGTGAAAGGCTCACTAAAACGACAACCATCAAGCAAATAATAATTCTTCGATATATTATTTTCATGATCTCCTCCTAACTGACAGGTAAGCCCCCATCGAAATTCCAATAATAATCATCAACAGGAATCCTCCCCAAATTGCTGCTTTTCCATCGGAAAAAATAGATGCAGTCTCGGAAGGACTATCAGCATCATCTGACTTAGGCTTCCACTGGGCATAAAGGGTAATAACATCATCAGCAACCGTTGTCAGATTCTTAACAACTTCCTCTGCTTTATAACTCTTACCCGAACCATCAGGCTCGGTATTCCAACAATCAAACTCATACGGAAAATCATTATTTGGTCTATAAGCAGGAGTTATAAGTACATAACTCTTATCATAATAACAGGTCTTCTTGGTAGTTTTACCGTAAACCTCCTTATTTGTAGCATTTTTCTCATAAACAAGCTTATATTTTATAGGCTTGGTTTGGAAAGTTACTTTAGTATGATTAGTAGCAAATTTAAATGTATATGTACCATCTTCATTCGGTTCAAGAGAACTCGTACTTGTATCTTTTCTCGCCGCATAGAAATAATAACCCGCCGGTGTTTCCGGTACCTCTAAAATAACTTCATCACCTTCATGTCCCTTATACTCGGCAACCTCCGTATATCCGTAATCATTATTTCCTGTCACAACAAAAAGCTTAATATAAGATTTAAAATAAACTGAAATATCAATATCGTACCATGGGTTATTTTTATTTCCGGTTTTATACTTAAGCTTATAATTACTTATGTGACTATTATCCGTAATAGTAGAATCAAGCACCCACTTTGTTCCTTTACCGTTAGTGCATTCGGCAGTATCTTTATCCGGAAATGAAAGATTCTCGATTTTATAACTGTCTTCTCCATTGCATGACCATTCCACACCATACTGGTCGACTGCAACAACATTTATAGTTTTAGTACTATCTTTAACTAAATCAATTTGTCTGTCCATCTCAACTTCAGATTCAAAAGGATATGGATATTTATCCGCAGGAATATTTATATAATGTTCCGCAAGGCCGTTTTCCCAGGAATTTCCCCATGTATCTATATAAATATAATGGTTTTTAACTTTTACGCCATTAACCCAAATATTGACATCTCCACCCCAGTCTCTACTCATAATTCCACCGCCAAAGTTTGCCTGGACATAGATTTTGCTTGGGAATGTATCGCCCGTATTCATCTCATATTCATAAACGTCATCTTCGTCATCAACATAATGTTTTATATCAGGACTCATATATAACAAATCTTCTCTGCCAAGTCCTCTGTTACTCTTACCATATATGCCCATATATGCATGATCCCAGCCATCTGCATCATTAACCACCCTGATTTGCACCCTGACTTTATATCCATTAGCTGAAGGAACCAGCTTTTTCTTGAAAATAACCTCCTGATTATTTTCATCCTTTAATAGACGATAATTCTTATTATCCGGTGAGAAGAATTCAATATCCGACTTATCATTATGGTCAAAAAAATCTTTGGTAATTTCTTTAGTGTCAAAATTCATATTATGTTTAACACCAATAATCGAACCCTTTTCTAATTTCTCCTGAATACGAATTGGTCTAAGATTATAAAACATCAGGTTATCATCCTCGCTGAGACCATTTGAATTTTTACTGTTACCTGAAATAATAATCTTTCCACCATTAAGGATAACTTTTTTGTTAACTCCCTCATCAGCTACATAAACACCGCCACCGTTTCCTTCACAACAAATATTTCCGGTTATGGTAGTACTTGTTAAACTTAACTTTCCACTGTTGTAACTATTTTCATAACAAATAGCACCGCCGTTATTATTTGCATAGTTACCATTGAAATAACAATCAGTAAAACTAAGATTATTATCACCCATAACAGCACCACCATTTTTCTTACTATAGTTATTTTCAAAAACAACATTTTTAAATGTAATATTCTTGGTTGTGCCTGTGTAAATACCGGCTGCATTATTATTTGCCGAATTTTTGGAAATTGACATATTCTTAAAATCAATGTCTAAACTATCGACGATGTAAATTCCGGCACCATTTTGGGCATAGTTTCCTTCAATTTTATTTTCCCCTTCAAATGTAGTCGAGCCTTCAGAAGCATCAATATAGATTCCTCCACCATTTTCGGTAACACTGTTACCGCAAATAGTACAATCTTGAATCACCATATCCTTATGATTTGTAATTCCGCCTCCATTGACACCCCCGTAATTTTGTGAAATATCACAATTTACGATTCTGGCATCGCCCCTGGAGTGAATACCAATACCACCACCATAACTATACATGGAATTTCCTTTGATTTTACAATCATTAACCCTGATTATTCCACGATTAAGAATACCGGCTCCATCATCTGAATAGTTAGAGATAATATCACAATCGTTAAACTGTGCTATAGCATCTTTACATACCATAACACCCCCGCCATAACCGGGATTACCTTCATATCTATCTGCTCCATTACAATATATCGAAACATCCCTGAACTCAGCTTCTCCTGCTTCTACATAAACACCTGCCCCTTCATTAGCATTATTATAACATATTTCGATATCGTTCACAGTGAGGTTACCATTAACAAAAATACCTCCGCCTTTAATAGCTTTTCCACCTGTAATTATTCCAGTACCATCGTCGCTTGAATCATTAATTGTAAGATCTGAATTATTCTCAATTCGAATTACATTGCCATCTTCCTTTATTTCATTCAAATCATCTCTTGCTATTTCATAACCGTTCAAATCAATTGTATGTGTTTTTCCATCATTAATAACAAGTGCTTCCGAAAGAATAATATCACTGGAAAGACAAATCTCAGCAGTTCCATTAAGTGCTTCCTTAAGTTCTTCCTCTGATAAAACACTTCCCGGATTTACATTATCATCATAAATGTTTGCACTATCATCGTAGTATTCATTAGTAATTGGTTCTGCAGACTCTCTTCTTACAATACCATAGCTATAACTATTATTTTCATCCTTATCCTCGGCATAAGATGTTGTATATCCAATGCCACAATATCCCCCAACCGTACTCTGTAATAATAGTAATATTGCGACCAAAAAAGCCGCTCTCTTTCTAATGTTCTTCATAAGAAACCTCCTGACTAGGATATTCCCAAAATATCTAATATATATAAATTTGCATAATATACGAACTTTATTATTCTATGCATATAACTATATCACACCAAAGGGGACAAAAGGGGGACAAAAACAAAAGATTAAGTAAAAAAATATATTTTTTTACTTAATCTTTTGTTTTGGGAGAATTCCGTAAACGGAATTCTCCTGAATGTTTAATGTTATGTTTTAATTTTAATTTACTCTTTGGTTTTGGGAGAATGTTTTATTTTAATCCTTACTCCGGCAGGCCGGGTTCTTTCTTCCTACGCCTATAAATCACAATAACTGCAAGTAAAACAATTACTCCAATTCCAACTCCGATTGCAATATTTCTGGCACTATCGCTATCTTTTTCGTTTATAATAGAACCGGATACACTTGCATCCTTCTCATTTGTTTTTTTATCCTGAGCTTCTGCTTTACTTTTTTCCTCTTGAACTAACTTTTCAACAATATACTCGTTAACAGAAACCGAATCATTCTTAAAATAAACCTTAATATCAGGAGCTTCATCAACAAATAAATAATTAATCTTATTTAAATTAACAGCTGTATTAGATCCAAACTCATGAATACCGGTAGTATAACCGGTAGGTAGACCACTAACATCTTTCTGGTAAAGAAGTGAATCCGCAAGAATAGGATATCCCTGTTCATCCTTAACAGCATATAATGAAAACCACTGACTTCCAATATCACCAATCATGTCATTTCTATCTTTCATGGCTCTATAATTATTTTCCTCAACTTCAGTTTTCCCTTTATTTCGATTACACTTTACAACCTCATAGTATGCCGTATGATTCTCAACAATTATCTTCTCTCCCTTCCAATTCTTTCCGGTAAGAGAAACCTCATCAACCATATATTTAGGTATAGTTAAATATTCAGTTTCACGAGAATTCTCAATATCTTCTATAGTTTTTAGAACCGAACCAATGAAGGACAAAATTGTTGCTGCAAGAAAAATAACAGTGAACGTAATATATAAGCCATTGGATATTTGGGCGTTTGCTTTATTAAGCTTTATTTGGTTATCATATGCTTTAGCTATATCATCATCATATTCTTTCACAGTCGCTACATATTTTTCATCAACTTTAAAATCATAATTTTCAAGTTCAGTTATTGTCATATTACCAAGTTTATTTATCTCTGCATTCTCATGATTAGATACTAAAAGATCCTTATTGACAATTAAATGATCGAGTTCGTCTTTTATACTATTTAATTGTTTAT
>JAILOA010000127.1 GCA_024691065.1 Lachnospiraceae bacterium
TAATATATACTGATAATCATAATTCATACAAATTATCTTAATTTATACAAATTATCTTCATTTCCCAAATAAAGTTCTTCGGCAGGATCGAGATAATACTCCTTACCTTTTTCCAACCTGATTCCATCGCCTGTATAAGTACCGTTTGACGAAAAATCAACAATTCTATACTTATTAAGAGTTCCTACATATGTTATCTCTATATGCTTTCTACTTACCTGCTTATCATTAATTACATGGGTACAAACACTGGCATCACGGCCCAAAATCACCTTTTTATCATTATCAAGAGTAATCATAGTCCCTATATGTGTGCCTCTAATACATATTAAACCTCCGGATTTCTTGCCGGAAAGTGCTATACTCCTTGTAACCGACATCGTAGATAAATCATTAATATCCATACCTTTTTCCTCCTTTGAATTAATTATTTTTTTAAGAAAGCTTTGCGCTTACCACGTCCTGATACCTTCTACTTATCGGAATCGGTATACCGTTAACTACAAGTTCCGATTTTGTGAAGGACGTAATATATTTCATATTAACCAGATAACTCTGATGACAACGTATAAATCCAAAATCCGTAAGCATAGTTTCTAAGTCTCCCATCTTTGCATAAAAAGACATTTCCTCGTTTGTACTTTGATAAATGTTAACTTTTCTGCCTTCTCCCTCAAAATAATATACTCTGTTCAACATAATACGTTCTTTTCTATTATTTACGGTCACATGAAGACAATTGGAAAGTTCGGATTTTTCACTGATATACCTTAACACTTCCTCCTTAAACCTTTTTATTCCGGATGATTTAAGTAAATACGAGAAAGCCCTGTATGTATAACCCTCAAATACATACTCCTTGGATACCGTCAGAAAAATAATATCCACGTCAGTACCAAGTTCTCTAAGTCTCTTAGCAACCTCTAAACCACTGATTCCCGGCATATTGATATCCAAAAATAATAATTCGCAATTAAAATCCCCATCCTCAACAGCATCAATTAACTCATCTCCGCTTGAAAACAAACTAAATTCTACATCCCCATATTCAAATAACACATTAAGAACCGTCTCCTTGACAGTCATACGTGTATTTTGATTATCATCGCAAATACCAACATGTAACATATATATACCTCCACTTATTCAAGATAAAAACGCTCAGATCCTCCTGCAATAAAAATATAATTACCCGATACAGCTTCCCTATATGTTCCTACATTAATCGGCTTTCTGGAAATAAATTTAACAGAACCGTCAGGCTTTGTTTCAGCCCTATAAATATATGTTCCGTTTTCGGAATAATTTTTAATCAGATACTTATTAATGCTTGCAGAATAAATAATTCCTACATGTCTACGACTAACTTTAGGATTTGATAATACCAACTGACATTTAGCAGGATTACGACCAATCCTCAATTCTTCTCCATCCGTTATTTCAAGGGTTTCCCCGGCAAATTCTCCCTGAACACAGGTGATATGAACTTTTTTAAGAAATTTATTATCCTGTTTTGGTTTAGCAACGAAAATATTTGCTTGAGAAGATTTACTATCCGTAGATTCATCTTTTAATTGCGGGTCTACAGAAAAAATACTCGGATCTATTTCATTCGGATTCTTAGCTTCTGTCAAATCTATTCCTACAGTTTTAAAATCATCCTGTACAAATGAAGAGCCCGGAACATTACCGCCTAAAGTATCTTGCATTCTCCCTACATTAACACCTGCATTAATCATATGAGGAGGAACAAAATCACCGTTTGGTATATCAATAAAATCCCAATCCTCATCTTCATCGCTGAAAGATGCTCCCGGCTTCAATGCTGTAATAAGTAATATGCCAAAAAGAACAACTACTCCGGCTCCGATTAAATGATAGAAGAATCCATAGTCCAATACATTCTTTGCCAACTCACCCATTGCATAACTTCCGACTTTATCTATTTGCAATGTTTCATTTGCTATAAGCTCAAAAGAATCTACATATTCTTCAATTCCATCCCATACAGATCCCGGAAAAATAAAGAGCCAATAGATATCAATCAAAAACGAAAACAATCCGGCCGAAAGAAATAGTACCGGCGATGTCTTTCTATTTGCAAGAATCACGATGATTACGATTAAAAACAAAAGAAGCTGTGCATAAATCAATATTCCGTATATTATAAATGTACTCTTTGCTTCATTCTTATTTAATCCCTTATCCGATTCAGTGATTAAATCAGAATCCAAACCTGTTTTTCCTGAAATCAGTTTATTTGCAAAATCAAAATAAGTAATACCCTTATCGCTAAATACTTCTGAATCTTCAAGTTCTTGTACTTTATTATTCTGCTCCTTTTCATCAGCATATTTATCTACTGTTCTTTGAGCAGCTTTAGCATTGTCCTCATCCTCATCAACCGCATAATTGTTAACATCAATTGCCCAGTCTACATACTTTTCTGCATTAAATTTTATTGCGGGAAATATAATAAATACCGAAAGTCCCAAAAGTAAAACAATTTCAATTATCATCTGCCATTTAAAGCCTTTTTTTTCCATTTTATCAATCTCCTCCATAAAGAGTTTGGTACATTTCATCCATAGTCTGATATCTATCTTCTATTTGTACACTCAAACCTTTCATAATTGCCTCATCCTGTGCCTCGGTCACCTGAATTCCCAAAGACGAAAGCGAGACAACATTGTCCTCGGCTATTCTGTCATAAGATTTCTGAATTTTAATTCCACTCAGACAATAATAAATAGTTGCACACATACTGTATACATCAGTCCATGGACCCTGGTTTCCGTTCCTGTCATACTGTTCTATAGGTGCATAACCATGCTTTAAAAGAATTGCATTGTCTCTCTCACCATTATGATTTTTTGCAGCTCCGAAATCAATTAATTTAGCTTCGAACTTTCCTTTATTATTATCGGTAATCATTATATTGTCCGGGCTGATATCACGGTGAATAATTCCTGCCTTATGCACTTCTCCCAATGCTTTGATTACATCTTTTAAAACTTCAAACACAAAAATATTATCCAGTTTTCCGCCATTCATACCCGCCATTTTCTTCATATCTATACCATCTATAAATTCCATAACGATATAGGCAGTTCCGTTACCTAAGAAAAAATCTCGTACGGAAACTATACCCGGAAGAAAATAAAATTTACTTAAATTCTCCGCTTCTTTAATGTATGCCATTAAACCATCTGCATATGCCTTTTTTTTGGCACCTGTTCTATAAGCAAATACACTAAGACTGTTTGTAAATGCTTTATTACCGACTGCAGAATTGGATTTTCCCATGTAATTATTATTTTTTGAAATGCTTGTTTCGTTCCTACCTACATCAGTTGTAGCACCCCTCGATGCAAGCTTTTGAGGAAAATATTCCTTAATACATATTCTTTTACTTTGATAAAAATCCCATCCAATGTACGTTATTCCGAATCCACCCATTCCTATTGATTTACCTACCAAATACTTACCATTTAGTATTTCCATTGCAGGTAAACTGTTAGAAGGTTGTATGTAATTGCTGAGTAAAAAACCACATTTTGGACAGGGCTTAGTGTTATCACTTATTTCTGCCATGCATCCCATACATAGCTTATTGGGGTCAACTAATCTCTTCATAATATCTACTCCATAATCCTATTTTAATAAAATTTATAAAATTGATAAATATAATTAACCTAATTAAATAGAAAATCACCATCGGAATCATCAT
>JAILOA010000317.1 GCA_024691065.1 Lachnospiraceae bacterium
ACCGTATCCACAGCCTTCAGGTCAATTCCAAGCTTCTCGGCATTCCTAAGCGTAATATCCGAAGGCCCAAGATCAACAAGCGCCTTATGCTTCTCCGTCTCCACGTAAAACGAAAGCCCGTGGGCAAACTCACACCCCGACTCCCCCTCGGTATTCTCAACTAAATTAATGATACGCATGATTTGTCTCCTTTAAATCTTATTTTAGTTATTATCTTCATCTATAAATAATAATGATTCATTCTCTATTACCTGTAAATTCTACCTTCCTGCAATTACACTATTACCTGTTAATTCTACCTTACCGCAATTACACTATTACCTGTAAATTCTACCTTCCCGCAATCGCACTTTCATAAGCCTGGGAGCCCGGTAATCTATATGCCCGCATAACCACATCGGTTACTTTTTTAGATTTATCTTTCGGTTACTTCACAAGTCCCCTAATCTCACTCCAATCAAAACACCTGTGATAATTCTCTCCCGGAAGCTCATGCTCCTGATTCCACGGGCGGTCAACAACCATCACCTTTAGCTCCGGCAAATGATCAAAAAACTTGAAAGCCGCCGGCGAATCCTCGATTGCATAATCAAAATGCATCTTATAATAGTCCTCAATCTCAAGACTGAACTCGCTATTCTTTAGAAATGCATCGCGCCCGTATTTATTGAGGCAATACAGCTTCACCCGCTCCAGGCCATGCTTATCAAGCCATTCCCTGGAAGTGTCAAATGTACTGTACGGCCGGCCGGTTATGATAGACACATCATGATCACTGTCAAGCCAGCTATTTATGGTCTCCACAGCCCCCGGCGTCTCCTCATAAGCCATAAGCGTATCATGCGTATGCCCTTCAATCATAAGCTTCTCAAACTCATCCTCCGTCAATGAAAAAGACTTCTGCAAATCAAAATATCTAATCTTCTCATACGGCACATCCTTCCCAAAAAGCTCCATCAAAAGCCCCGAAAAGTACCTCGCCGTCTCGCAAATGCAATCGTCAAAATCTATGTAAATATTCATAAAATAAACTCCTGGTTATAATTATTCTTCTAATGTACTCAATTGTTCAAATATCAAATTTGTTAAATCTAACTGTTGTTCTTCTTCCAGTATGTATGATGACCTTACAACAGAGGTGCTAATTATTGGGTAATCCATAATATACAACCACATATCCAGATTAGTTACATTTCTATTTTTGTTTATTTTTACATTAAACTTTCTCCAAAACTCTTAATCACCTCATCACTATTTCGTCCGGAAATTGCTTTTCCGGTAGCTTTTTCTATGGCATCTAATAGTAATTTAGCTCTATTGATAATATGACTATGGAAATCATCTGACCTACAGCATGAAACATCTATCCAATGTGTTTCCAAGTATTTATTTAATGTATCTGATGATACTTGACCCTTTTTTTCAATTTTTGATAAATAAACACTTGGAGCAACTCCACCAATTGTTCTATTAGTTGAATAGGTAATAGGTGTTTTATTAATTACAGAATTCCAAAATCTTTTTTCATAATTCTGTTTTTCACAATAAGATTTTGGAAAAATATGGTGAATATCTATGTTTTCAGATTTATAAACAGTAAAATCCATCTCTCTTCCAGAAATAAAATCCTGACAATGGTTTTTTAATACTAAAGCCATAATACCTTTATATGCAGCTGAAAGTCTTGACTGTAACCCTAACAACCTTGTAGGATTAAAATATGATTCTTGAACTGTTTTTGGAACTTTTGTATCATCTGAAATCCAATCCATAACTCCCACAACATCATAAACATATCTGGTTTCGTTTGCACCACCATACATTTCTCCAAATACACCAGACCAGTACCATTGTTTAATCTTTCTTTTAATATTAGTTTCTTTTATTTGGTTTCTATCGGATAATAATGTGCATAATACAGCTAATGGAATAAACTGGGTTGTGTAAGGCAAATCATCTTTTGAAAATATTCTTTCTTCTTGTAAAATATTTTCAGCCTCTACAAATCCAACACAAAGTTTATCACTATATTGTCTATACTCTGCCAAAGTAAGATTTAAAACATCTTTCTTTTTACAACTAACAGTTCCGGATTTTTTATATGTTGATAAAAGTGTACATGCAGTGAGAAAATCAGTAGCAGTAATAACTGACGACAAATCACCGCTAAAATAGTTTTCCTTTCTTACATCCCAATCTTCTCTCAACTCAAAATCATCCATTGCAAAAACTGCAGTAACCAATTCAAATACAGTTAGTGATACACCACCTGTATTAACATTTTCAAACACCTGACATACTGCTTCCTTAGGTGTTTTTTTATCCAATAAAATAACCGGAATTTTATATTGAATTACAGTCATTATTATTTTAGATTGAAATTTCATATAATCGTCAATAATTTCACTGTTATTATCATGATATTTTAGATACTCTTGCTGCCAAATAAAAGTTTTTGGTGTATCTAATATAATATTTAAAGGAAACATTTTATGTTCATATTCTTTTTCTTTAGTTGATAAATCCAATTCTATATCTCTACCAAAATTAGATGTTATCTTCCTTGTTTCAGGAACAGATATTATTGCATCTATACGATCTATATTAGAATCCAAAGCCTTTTCTATATCAATATAATAAAATCTTTTTATTTCTTTTCCTTTATCCGTTTTAGTATTTACAGGTTTCGAATTTAATAATGCTGAATATATTGATGTAAGTCTCTGTTGCCCATCAAGTATTAACTCATTAGGTGTAACATCAGTACTCTCTACCCCCTCAATAACACGATATTTAAATCGAATATTTTCATTACCATATTCCAAAAACATAGCTGCACCCACAGGATAATTATTAGTAATACTTGCAATTAAGGCTTTAATTCTATTATCATCCCATACCCAACCACGTTGAAAATCAGGTAGTTGTGAATATCCTGCATCTATAGAATTCATTAATTCCGAAATCTGTCTATCATTTGTCTGCATTGAAACCTCCTATCATACTATTTCAAAAAAACTCCAACTATACAAAACAATCTGCAACCCTATCATCAAAAAACTTTGTATTACTCTATAGTTTCCTTACAGGTTTTCCGACAGCTCCATCCAATCCTCTTTAGTCATCAAATTCACATGCTCCGTCCTCTTCTCGTTCATCAGCGGAACGTCCACATTCTCGGAGCACCACTGATACTTAAATCCACATTTTTCCTGAACACGCTTGGATTTCACATTACCTTCGTAATAGCCACACCATACCTTCTGCATACCACAATCTTCAAAGCCATGACGAAGCAATTCCTTTACGGCTTCCGGCATAATGCCTTGTCCCCAGAATGGCTTTCCAAGCCAATATCCCATCTCACACTCATCATCGTGTTCAGTCATATAGGTATGACCGTTCAGTTTCAATTCAATAGCACCGATAGCCTTGCCATCCTCCTTCATGCATATAGCATAAGCCTCTTTGCCGTTAAAGACATTCTTTATGATGTCCAAGCTCTCATCAATACTCCGGTGAGGCGGCCATCCTGCAATCGGCCCCACATCCGGATTACTGGCATATTTATATAAGTCCTTGGCATCACTTTCATGCCAACGCCGCAGAATTAAACGCTCTGTTTCAAGTGTTTTCTCCAGGAATAACTCCATATCCGTACAATTCCATATACCTATCGGCATCTCATAAGCCCTTTGATCATAAGCCTTAAAACCAACAGCTTCATAACAATGTCTCGCACTCTCATTATTCTCGAACACTCCCAAATCAATTCTCGAAGCTGCGAAAGAATCCTTAACATACTCTATTCCAAGTTGGAGCATTTCCTTTCCGTATCCTTTGCCCCTAACTTCAGGATCAACTATTACAAACCCAAATCTAACGGAACTATCGTCGTCATCACGCGGATATCTAATGATGAAGTGCCCGATAACATCTTCATTATCATCCACCGCTGTAAGCGGATAGAACCGCCCCGTTTCAAGCGGAGCCTCATAATTTTTATTTATGTCA
>JAILOA010000339.1 GCA_024691065.1 Lachnospiraceae bacterium
GCAAAGGATGAATTGATTGAGTATGCATCCTATGTTGGAAATTATTACGGAACACCGAAATCCTATGTTATGGACAAGTTGGCATCAGGTGAGAATGTTATATTGGAAATAGAGATGCAGGGAGCACTTAAGGTAAAAGAAAAGTTTCCTGATTGTGTGACTATTTTTCTTACACCGGAAACCTATGCGGAGCTTGACAGGAGACTCCATAAAAGAGGAACAGAAACAGAAGAGGTTATTCAAAACAGATTAAACCGTGCGAAGGAAGAAATATCCTTTATGGATAAATATGACTATGTCGTTATAAACGGTGATTTAGATACTTGTGTGAACAATGTTAATATGATAATTCAGGCTGAAGCATTTAAAGTAGTTAATTCAGCATCAATTATAGAAAATATCAAAAATACATTCAAATAATTAAAAGGGAGAGTGTTAAACTTATGTTACATCCATCTTATTCAGATTTAATGGCAAAGGTAAACAGTAATGTTGAAGAAGGCGAGGCTCCTGTAGTTAACAGCCGTTATTCCATAGTTCTTGCTACGGCAAAGAGAGCAAGACAGCTAATCAGCGGTGCAAGTGCACTTACCGAATCGGAATGTCCTAAGCCTTTAAGTATAGCCGTTGCGGAGCTCAATGAATCAAAAATCAAGATTCTTAATGAGGAAGAGTATGAGCAGCTTGAGAGAGAACTTTCTATCAGAGATCAAAAAGAAGAAGAAAACAGACGTGAGACTGAAGAAAAGATGAGACAGAAGGAACTCATAGAGAAGCAGAAGCTTGATGAGTTGGAAGCTAAGGTTAAAGCCGAAGCAGGAGAAGATAATTACGGAGGTTACGGAACTGCTGAAGTATTTGAATTTGATCAACCTGCTGAAGTGGAAAATTTTGAAGATCAGAAGACAATATATTCTGAAGATAACTAAATAGGTAATATAGACTTTAAATTTAAATAAGAAAGCATAAAATACCGGTTTATATATAAGGATTGGTATTGAGGCAAAATATTATGGATAATAGTTTTGGTAATAATGAGAATCAGGAAAGATATAATGATAATGCAAATGAAGGAAAACGCAGTAAATTAAGTATTGTTATTGAGATTCTCATATATGTGGCTATAATAATTTTCTGTGTTAAGATTGTACCGGAATATATCATACAAAGAACCATAGTTGACGGCTCTTCTATGGAGAGTAATTATAACGATGGTGACAATTTGTTTGTTGAGAAGGTAACAAAACATTTTAAAAATCCTGACAGATTTGATGTTATTGTTTTTTATCCTAATCCGGAAGAAAATGATGATTATTATATCAAACGTGTTATAGGACTTCCGGGTGAAACCGTTCAGATAACAGGGGATGATATTTATATTAATGGTGAGTTGTTGGAGGAAAATTACGGTAAAAACTCCATGAAGACAGCAGGCATAGCAGAGAATGGAATTACATTGGGTAAGGATGAGTTCTTTGTTTTGGGAGATAACAGAAAGATTAGTCTGGATAGCAGGTATGAAGAGGTTGGACCTGTTAAGAAAGCTAATATCGGAGGAAGAGCTGTATTTAGAGTATGGCCGTTTTCCGAATTTGGTCCTTGTCCGTAAACAGGGAGAATTAATATTGTAATATAAGTGGGCATGAAGGTATATTATCTTTCTGCCCTTTACTGATTTTATAGAATAAAAATTGAGGTGGACAAATTGCCTAAACATATTAAGATAATTTTAGCATTAAGAATAATTTTAAGCATCGAAGTTTTACTGATTACAGTTATATTTGCATTTACTTACATTCAGGGAAAAGCAGGTCCGGTATTAATAGCAGTACTTATTTTATCCTGGGCTATGTATATTCTGATGTATATTAAATCCAGAAAGTTACTGAATATGTTAGGTAATATGAAAGACGAAGAATTGGATGAAGTTTTCGGAAAACCGAAATCGGTTACTGATTATGCTAATATAAATTCCGAAGAGGATGCTAAAACAAATGTATCCGAAAACAGTGCTTCATCAAATGATGATTCTGAAAAGAAAGCAGCAGAAGATAATGTAAGTGGTTCAGACAGTTCACCGGATGATTCTTCAAAATCCGGCAGTGATACTTCGCCTGACGTTGTTTTGGGTGAAGTCGAAAGTTTGGATTCCGATGTCGATAACAATGAATCTGCTTCGGATGCGGCCGAAGGAATGAAGGAAGGGTCTGATAAGTCCGATAAAAAGGATGTTGAGGATGCCTGGAATGATATTTTATATAAATAGTATGAGGTTTGGAAAATCTATATAAATATTTAAACTTAAATAAAAGACATAAAGACTGATATATTGATTCAGATTAAATTATTATTTCTGTAAATACTTGTTATGCTATAAAAGGATGGGCTTTAGATGAATATTATTATTGTCGGATGCGGTAAAATCGGTGTTTCAATAGCTAAACAGCTTCGTGAAGAAAATCATGATATTGTTGTTGTGGATAAAAATCAGGATAAGATTGACGAAGCAACATCCAGTTTCGATATTATGGGAATTGTAGGCAATGGAACAGACTATAATATATTAGAAGAGGCAGGTGTGGATACGGCAAATTTACTTATAGCCGTTACAGGTTCCGATGAGCTTAATTTGCTTTGTTGTGTTCTTGCCATGCAGAACGATAATTGTCATACCATTGCCCGCGTCAGAGAACCGCTTTACAGTAGGCAATATGATCTTTTGAAAAAGAGACTCGGTATTTCCATGCTTATTAATCCTGAACTTGCTTCTGCGGACGAAATGGCGAAGATTCTTCGTTATCCGACGGCTATAAAGGTTGAGACCTTTGCCAAGGGAAAAGTTGAGCTTCTGAATTTCAAGGTTACTGAAGATCAGGTTATAGATAATATGCAAATTATGGATATACATAATATTTTAAAATGCAATATTATGGTTTGTGCCATAGAGCGTGGTAATGAGATAATTATTGCTTCCGGTACCACTATTATAAGGCGTGGGGATATCGTTTATTTCCTTGCTTCCGGTAAGGATACCACCAGGTTCTTTAAGAAAATAGGAATTAAATCTAAGCATGTTAAAAATGTTTTGGTTGCGGGTGGTGGAAAGATAGCATTTTATTTATCCAAAAAATTAGTGGAATCCGGTTCCATCAATGTTCATATTATGGAAAAAGACAGGGAAAGATGTGAATTCCTAAGTACGTATTTACCTCAGGCTGTTATTGTTAACGGAGATGCTTCTGATTTTGACCAGCTTTTGGGAGAAGGAATCCAAAACGCAGATGGGTTCGTTGCATTAACCAATATTGATGAGGAAAATGTATTCCTTGCTTTGCTTGCCAAAAAGCATTCTAATGCAAAGGTTATATCCAAGGTAAACAGACTCACTATCGAAAACATGGCTGAAGATTTGGATGCAGGCAGTATCATTTCTCCTACATACACTGCCGCAAATTATATAATTAAACATGTAAGAGCGATGAATAATACCTTGAACAGCAATGTGGAGACATTATATAAAATTATAGATGGCAATGCCGAAGCTTTGGAATTTAACATTCGTGATGATTCCGAGGTGGTCGGGGTTCCGATTAAAAGCTTAAAGCTTAAGCCTCAACTCCTGATTTGTATGATTTCACGAGGTAATGAAAACTTTATTCCTTTCGGTGACAGTGTAATCGAAGAAGGAGACAGTGTAATTGTAGTCACCACACAAAAGGGGCTTGATTGTATAGATGATATTATTGACAGGTAGATTTGATAGATTATTACTGACTTTGAAATGAGGTTAAAATGAATTTTAAGATGATAAAATACGTGATAGGATGGCTTCTTATCATTGTATCCATCTTAATGATAATTCCGATTATTTGTGCTATCATTTGTGGTGAGGATACCATAATATCCTTTTTGATAGCAGGTATAATAACCGCTTCTTTAGGAACATTGTTAAGATTAAAAAAACCTGAAAATATGACTATGTATTCGAAGGAAGGACTTATTTTAGTAGCCATTGGCTGGATACTTATCAGTTTGTTTTCTTCACTTCCGTTTATTATCAGTGGGGCTATCAAAAGTCCCGTGGATGCTATATTTGAAACGGTTTCAGGTCTCACTACAACAGGGTCGAGCATTCTTACGGAGATTGAGTCTCTCCCAAAATCCATATTGTTATGGAGAAGTTTTACTCACTGGATTGGCGGAATGGGAATCCTGGTCTTTGTATTGGCTATTGTTCCGTTATCGGGTGGCTCCAATATGAATATTATGAAAGCCGAAAGCCCGGGACCGCAGGTAGGTAAGCTCAGACCTAAGGTGCAATCCACTGCAAAGAGATTATATATAATGTATATGGCAATGACATTTACGGAAATAATTGTTTTATTGATTATGAGAATGCCGATTTTCGATGCCATATGTATTTCTTTCGGCACTGCAGGTACCGGTGGATTCGGAATCAGGAATGATTCCTGTGCTTCTTATACATCACTTCAACAGGTGACAATTGCTGTTTTTATGCTTCTTTTCGGTGTGAATTTTAATGTTTATTCCTTGATTTGGGGTAAGAAAATAAAAGAAGCAATTAAGTCGGAAGAACTCAGAAATTATTTTACGATTATATTGATTGCTGTTATAGCCATATTTATTGATATTATGGGTAGATATAAGAATCCTTTATTTGGTTTAAGGGATGCATTTTTTACCGTAAGCTCGATAATAACCACAACAGGTTTCGGGACAGCTGATTTTGATTTGTGGCCGGAATTTGCGAAGGCTATAATCGTAACAATTATGTTTGTAGGTGCCTGCGCAGGAAGTACCGGAGGCGGTATAAAGGTATCACGAATTGTAATTATGTTAAAGACGGTTGTAAAAGAGGTACATTCCTTCCTTTATCCGAAAAACATTGAGAAAATTCGATATGAGGGAAAGGTTGTTGAGCATAATGTTCTTCGTTCGATCAATGTATTTCTTATGACCTATATTTTAGTATTTATATTATCATTTTTTATCGTATCTATTAATGATTTTTCGTTTGAGGGTAACTTTTCTGCGGTAACTGCAGCTTTAAACAATATTGGTCCTGGTCTTGCAGAGGTTGGTCCTACAAAGAACTTTTCGGAATATTCGGATGTTTCCAAGATTGTTTTAATTATAGATATGCTTGCGGGAAGACTTGAGTTATTCCCGATAATTATGTTATTCCTGCCAAAATCCTGGAAGAAATTCTAGTATTATCGGGATAAAAAAGATAAATAATTTTTTAGTGGAAGGAATTTGGTTATGTACGAAACCGGATTGATAGCAAAGGAAATAGAAAAAATAGATATCAGTAACAATCCATCTAAAGAGGAACCTGCAAGACAATACTGGTTTATTAAACAAATGAGGTCGCTTGTTCAGGATATTAAGGGGATTATAAATCGTGATTTAACAGCTTGTGTAGTTACATTCGGATGTCAGATGAATGCAAGAGACTCGGAAAAAATCTCCGGTATTTTAAAGTTGGCCGGTATAAATTTAAGTGAGGATGAGAACAGTGACATAGTTATTTATAATACCTGTACTGTTCGTGAGAATGCTAATCTTAAGGTTTACGGAAGACTTGGCAGATTAAAAAACTTTAAAGAAAAGAACCCTCATATGATTACTGTCCTCTGTGGATGTATGATGCAGGAAGAGGAAGTAGTTAAGAAACTGAAAAAGAGCTTTTCAAATGTTGATATAATTTTCGGAACCTATAATATTTATAAGTTTTCCGAGCTTTTAGCCGGTAAGCTTTTGGAAAGATATAATGATTTAAAGGCAGAAGCTGCATCTGACGAAGGATATAATTTTAAGCATAAGATGAAGATTGAACTTGCCGAAGGATATGATAAAATCGTTGAAGAACTGCCTAAGGAAAGAAAATACAGTTTCAAAAGCGGTGTAAATATAATGTTCGGCTGTAATAATTTTTGCACATATTGTATAGTTCCTTATGTCAGAGGAAGAGAAATCAGCAGGGAGCCTGAAGATATAATCGAAGAAATAGAAGCTCTTGCAGCTGATAATGTTAAAGAGGTTATGCTTCTCGGGCAAAATGTTAATTCATACGGCAGGGGACTTAAAAATGAAATTTCATTTGCAGAGCTTTTAACCAGGGTTTGCAGGGTTGAAGGTATTGAGCGTGTTCGCTTTATGACATCTCATCCAAAGGATTTATCCGACGAGCTTATAGAAGTTATGGCGAGAGAAGAAAAGGTATGTAATTATTTACATTTACCTGTTCAGTGCGGATCCACAAAGCTTTTACAGAAGATGAACAGGCATTATACCAAAGAAGATTATATGCTTTTAGTTCAAAAGATTAAGGATAAGATTCCGGATATTTCATTATCTACAGATATTATTGTAGGCTTTCCGGGAGAGACTGAGGAGGATTTTGAGGAAACTCTTGATGTTATCGAAAAATCCCGATACAGTTCCGTATTCACATTCCAATACAGTAAAAGAACCGGTACTCCGGCTGCAAAGATGGAGAATCAGATACCTGATGATGTTGTAAAAGAAAGGTTTGAAAGACTACTGGCTCTTGTGAATAAGATTACATCCGAAATAAGTCTAAAGGATGTCGGAAGTGTTCAAAAGGTATTGGTGGAAGGAATTGATTCACATGATGAAAAACTTGTTACCGGAAGAACAGAAAAGAATTATCTTGTTCATTTTGAGGGGGATAAGGAATTAATAGGAAATATAGTTGATGTAAGATTGGTTGAGAGTAAAGGATTTTATTTTCTGGGAGAGAAAATTTAGCTGATCTCAGTGAGACGCTCCAAGTCTCGCGAACAAATAGCAAAGCGGACTAAAGAATATCATTGACTTTTGCAAATTCAGAAACGGAGGTAGATTTATGGGAACTTTGAAGATCAGAGAACGACAAGAACTACGTGAACATGAAATACTATCTGAAGATGCTGCATTTGCCGATCAATCATTAGGAAGGGATTTTGAGGAAGAACAATGCGATATAAGAACCTGTTATCAAAGGGATCGTGACAGGATATTGCATTCAAAGGCTTTTAGAAGATTAAAGCAAAAAACCCAGGTTTATCTTTTTCCGGAAGGTGATCATTACAGGACCAGGATGACTCACACTCTTGAAGTTGCACAAAATGCCAGAACTATTGCAAGAGCACTTCGTTTAAATGAGGATTTAACGGAGGCTATAGCGCTCGGACATGATTTAGGACATGCGCCTTTCGGGCATGCAGGTGAAAGAGCATTAAATGTAATTATGAAAGATAATGGCGGTTTTAGGCATAATGAACAAGGAGTCAGGGTAGTCGAGAGACTTGAAAAAAACGGTAAAGGCTTAAATCTTACTAAAGAGGTAAGAGACGGTATACTTAATCATGAAATTGAATTAACGCCTGCTACTATGGAGGGAAAAATTGTCAGAATGTCCGATAAAATTGCTTATGTTAATTCCGATATTGATGATTCCGTAAGGGCCGGAATATTAAGGGAAGAAGATCTTCCGAAGCCGATAATTGAAATGCTTGGGAATACCATGAATAAAAGGTTAAATACCCTTGTTCATGATATTATTATAAATACCGAGAATACCGGAGAAGTTGATTTGTCTCCAAAGATTAAAGAAGCTTTTTTTGACTTAAGAAAGTATCTTTTTAAATATGTTTATACCAATCCACAGGCCAAGAGCGAAGAAGATAAGGTATATACGCTTATTGAACATTTATATAATTATTATTATGATGAACCTGACGAGATGAGTGAAGAATTTTTAAAGCTCATAGAGGAGGGGGAAGATAAGAAAAGGGTTGTTTGTGATTTTATAGCCTGTATGAGTGATAATTATGTGGTCAATATTTACAAGGAGCTTATGATTCCCAAGGCGTGGATAGGTGTTTCAAAAAAAATGGAACTTTTGAAAAACAGCTGATAAAGAAGGAGGCATAATATGCCGATAATTCCAAGGGAACAGATAGACGAAGTTCTATCCAGAACCGATATTGTTGATATTATCGGTTCATCGGTGAATTTAAAAAGAGCCGGCAACGGTTATGTGGGACTTTGTCCGTTTCATAATGAAAAGACGCCTTCTTTTCATGTTAATCCGCAGATGCAGATATATAAATGCTTCGGATGTAATAATTCCGGAAATGTAATTACATTTTTAATGGAGCATGATAATATGACCTTTGTGGAAGCTGTCGAATATCTGGCAGATAAAGCCGGGGTTACCTTGCAAAGACAGGGTGGAAGTAAATATGACAAGGAAGCAAATAACAGAAAAAATGCCTTATATGAAATAAATAAAGAGGCTGCTAAATATTATTTTGGTTTGCTTAAGACAGAAGAAGGTAAGAATGGTTATAATTATTTTAAATCGAGAGGTTTAACTGATCATACCATTGTAAAATATGGCCTTGGTTATTCCGGAAAGGGAGGTCGAAGATTGTATGACCACCTTAAAAACAAAGGCTATAGTGATGGAATCCTTATGGATTCTAAGTTGTTTAAAAAGGATGGAGACAGACCTTATGAAATATTTTGGAACAGAGTTATGTTTCCGATTATTGATAAGGCCGGCCATGTGATTGGATTTGGCGGAAGAGTATTGTCGGATGCCAAGCCTAAGTATTTAAATTCCATAGAAAATGAAATTTTTTCTAAAAGGAAGAATTTATTTTCCATGAATTTGGCGAGAAAAACAAGAAAGTCATATCTGATTTTATGTGAAGGATATATGGATGTAATAGCCTTATATCAGGCCGGATTTGACTGTGCGGTCGCCTCTCTCGGAACATCGCTGACAGATGAGCAGGTAAGTGAAATGAAGCGTTTTACCAAAAATGTTTATCTGACTTATGATAGTGATGAAGCAGGTACAAGAGCTGCTATGAGAGCGATACCGATGCTTAGAAACGGTGGAATTACACCAAAGGTTATCAATCTAAAACCTTATAAAGATCCGGATGAGCTTATAAAAGCTCTTGGAGCGGATGAATTCAATAAAAGAATAGAAACGGCCGAGAATGGTTTCTTCTTCGAGTGTGACTACATCAGGAATTCATACAATTTAAGTGATCCGGATGAACTTTCAAATTGCATCAATGAAATTGCAGAGCTTGTGGTTTTATTGGATGATGAGGTAAAAGGTGATGCCTATATTAAATCTGCATCCGATCGTTATGATATGGATGAGAAAACATTAAGGCTTGCGGTTCGTAAAATAAGGGCAAAGGATTCCGGAGTCAGTATTGGAAGGACACCGGTTGTTGCGGCAAGCAGAAACAATGATATTATAGAAAGTAAGACTTCGGGAGGATTAAATAAAGCCTATGCCATGGTATTGTCTTGGCTTTTAAGAGAACCGGGGGATTATAATAAAATATCACATTGGATAAAACCTGAGGATTTTTTAGATAAGGATTATCGTGAATTAGCAAGAAAAATATATTCACAGCTTGATAATAATTCACTTAATCCGGCTTCGATAATTAGTAATTACGAGGATTCATCCGAGCAAATGACTGTGGCGTCGGTACTTCAAACGGATTTCGATTTTCAACTTCCCAAAGAGGAAAAAGAGAAAGCATTGATAGAAATGCTTACAATGATTTTGAAACATTCGATTCGTGAGAAGATGCATGAAGCCAGTAAAAATAATGATTTGGATGCGATTATGAAGCTTGGGATTATTAAGAAGAAGCTTGAAAAACCAGGTTATGTAACTTTAAACAATCTTGATTAAATGGAGGGGATAATATGGCACCAAGAAAAAAAGAGAAAATCGATGAAGAGGAAGTAAAGAAGACTTCTACCGGAAAGAAGACCACTAAAAAGAAGGTAGAAGAAGAGGTTGAATCACCTAAAAAGAGCACTTCAAAGACGACCAGGAAAACTACCTCCAGAAAGAAAAAAGCTGATGAAGCGGTAGAAGAAGTTGTTAAGGAAGAGGAAAAGAAAACTACAACCAAAAAGAAAACTACAACCAGAAAGAAGACCGCTTCAGCTAAAAAAGAGACAGAAGAAGCTCCTAAAAAGACACCTGCAAAAAGGAAGACTACAAAGGCCAAAAAGGCCGAGGAAGTTGTTGAAGCAGCAGAACCTTTGGTATCTGAGGAAAAACCAAAAGAAGAACCTAAGAAAAAAAGTACTGCCAAAAAGTCAACAAAGACTTCAAAGAGTAAGTCAAAGAAAGAGGAAGTTAAAGAAGAGCCTGTTGAAGAGGTAGTTGAAGAGAAAGAAAAAGAAGATGATGTAGTCATTTTCGATGATGTAGATGTTACCGAGGTAGATGAGGATGATGATGAATATGGATTAGAGGATGAAGATGATGAAGAGTCCGTGGACGAGCCGGAGTCAGATCCTATGGATCAATATGAATCTGATGATGAAAGTAAAAAAGATCATATTAAGGATGCGGACGACAATAAATCAGATGCCATGAAATCATTCCTTGATAATATAATGGTTGATATTCCGGAGAAAAAGAATACATCTTCTACACCTGTTACATTGCCGATTGAACTGGCTTCAAGTGAATGTAACAATGATGAAGATAAGCTTATTGAGTCTTTGGGCAGATTAGTGGAATATGCTAAGACAAGAAATAATTCTTTAGAGATTTCAGAAATAAATCTTTATTATAAAAATGTTGATTTATCACTTGAAAGAGTTGATGAGATTATCGATCGTCTTGAAAAAAGCGGAATAGAAGTAAAGGTAGCCGAGGGGGATTCTTCTGATGAAGAAATGCTTTTGGATGTTGATAATGATGACGAAGAATTTGAAGATGATATTCAGAATATTGATCTTACAATTCCTGACGGTGTAAGCTTAGAAGATCCTGTACGTATGTATTTGAAGGAAATCGGACGTGTTCCTCTCTTAAGTGCAGATGAAGAGGTTGAGCTTGCAAAGAGAATGGAAGCCGGTGACCAGGAGGCTAAGAAGAAGCTTGCCGAAGCTAACTTAAGGCTTGTTGTTAGTATTGCCAAGAGATATGTAGGTCGTGGAATGCTCTTCCTTGATTTGATTCAGGAAGGAAATTTAGGTCTTATTAAGGCAGTTGAAAAATTTGATTATACAAAGGGATATAAGTTCTCGACATATGCAACATGGTGGATCAGACAGGCTATTACAAGAGCAATTGCGGACCAGGCAAGAACTATAAGAATTCCTGTGCATATGGTTGAAACCATCAATAAGTTTGTTAGAATTCAAAGACAGTTACTTCAGGAGCTTGGACGTGAGCCTTATCCTGAGGAAATTGCGGTTCAGATGAATCTTCCTGTTGAAAGAGTAAGAGAGATTCAAAAGATTTCATTGGAGCCTGTTTCGCTTGAAACTCCTATCGGCGAAGAGGAAGACAGCCACTTAGGAGACTTTATCCAGGATGAAAATGTACCGATTCCTGCTGAGTCTGCGGCTTATACACTTCTTCGTGAACAGCTTGTAGAAGTACTCGGAACCCTTACCGAAAGAGAAAGAAAGGTACTTACGCTTCGTTTCGGATTAGAAGACGGAAGAGCCAGAACCTTAGAGGAAGTCGGTAAGGAATTCAAGGTTACAAGAGAGAGAATCAGACAGATTGAGGCAAAGGCTTTAAGAAAGCTTAGAAATCCAAGTAGAAGCAGAAAATTAAGGGATTATTTGGATTAATGATTAGTGATAGACTTAAATTTGTTTCAGATATGGTCAAGGTCAATGGATGCCTGGCAGACGTTGGCTGCGATCATGCATATACAGATATCTGGCTTATTAAACAAAAAAGAATAAAAAAAGCTATTGCGATGGATGTCCGACCGGGGCCTCTTGAAAAAGCTTATGAACATGTTAAGATGTACGGCCTTGAGGAATTTATAGATATAAGACTTTCGGACGGACTTGATAATCTTAATGAAAATGAAGCTGATTCCGTATTGATTAGCGGAATGGGTGGTCTTCTTACAGTTAAGATATTAGAAGAGGGAATTCATAAATTAAAAGGTGTAAAAGAACTTATCCTGTCACCGCAATCCGATGTTTTTCAGGTGAGAAGATTCCTTGAATATATCGGATTTTACATAGACTACGAAGATATGGTTAAAGACGCCGGAAAGTTTTATGTAGGAATTCATGCTATTAATAAGCAATCCGAAGATATGGATTTATCTGATTTGGATGAATTCAAGGTTAGCAGTGAAAAAATTATGAGTTCGGTAAATCCGGTTGATAATGATGAGCTTTCTGAACAGTTTTTTGTTTATAAGTATGGAAGGTATTTACTAGATAATAAGCCACCTGTATTTATGGAATTTATTGAGAAAGAAATGCTTCGTATAAAGAGCGTACTCGATGGTATGGAAAAGGGGAACAATACATTTAATTCAAGATATATGGAATTAAAGTCGGAGTATGAATTTTTAAAAGGGCATTTAATATAGTCGTAGTACTCCTTCACCTCTAAACATTGGCGTAGGTGGGGAAGACAAACTATATTCAGTCGGTGTAAAAAGATGCGACTGTATTTAAAATTATTTGAGAGAAAGCGCATAACTTGTGGGAAAAACATTTATAAGGAGGGGCCTATGTCATATAATGTAAAATTAAAGGTAGATGGTCAGGAAGTTATTTACAGCTCTGATTGCACTTATCATGATATAGCTAAGGATTTTCAGAATTCATATGAGCATGATATCATTTTGGCTAAACAGGGGGCAAAGCTTATAGAGCTTACAAAGTATATAGATGCGGATGCCGATATAAAATTTGTTACAACCGAAACATCCAGCGGACACAGAACATATGTTCGTGGAATGATTATTTTGATGCTTAAATGTTTTTATGATAATTATGGGGATGATATTAAAAATATTTATGTAAGATATTCATTGGGTGACAGCCTGTATTGTGAGGTTGACGGGATGGAAGTCACCGATGAGATAATTAAGGATGTGGAAAAAAGTATGAGAAAGGTAGTATCATTGGACCTTTCTTTCGAGAAGCGCTCATTTCCTTTGGATAAGGCGATGAAGATATTTGATAATCATAAAATGTATGATAAGAAAAGATTATTTAATTACAGGAGAACATCAAAAGTAAATATTTATAATCTTGCAGGCTTCGAAGATTATTTTTATGGTTATATGCCGCCGACTACGGGCGTTTTAAAATATTTTGCTCTTCAAAAATATGAGAAGGGCTTCTTGATTAATATGCCGGGCAAGAAGGCTCCTGAGGTGGTTCAGAATTATAAGGAGCAAAGAAAGCTTTTTGAGACTCTTTGTGAGTCCACCCGATGGGGAAGTCTCATGGGTGTTCAATCTGTAGGAAGCTTAAATGATGTGATTGCAGAAGAGAAAATCAATGAGCTTATCCTCGTTCAGGAAGCATTGCAGGAGAAGAAAATTGCGGAGATTGCTTCGGAGATTAAGAGTCGTGAAAATGTAAAATTTGTTATGATCGCAGGACCGTCTTCATCCGGTAAGACGTCATTTTCACACAGATTAGAGATTCAGCTTAAAGCAATCGGCCTGCATGCACATACGATTTCCGTTGATAATTATTTTAAGGAGAGAAAAGATACTCCTAAGGATGAAAACGGTAATTATGATTTTGAATGCTTAGAGGCTATTGATATTGAAAAGTTTAATAAAGATATGCAGGCGCTTCTTCGCGGTGAAAAGGTTGAGCTTCCGGAGTTTGACTTTATAGAGGGAACCAAGAGATATAACGGTGATTTTATGCAGCTTTCAAAGAATGATGTCCTTGTTATAGAAGGTATTCATTGTTTAAATGATAAGCTTTCACATTCGCTTCCTTCCGAGTCAAAGTTTAAGATTTACATAAGTGCTTTGATTCAGCTTAATGTAGATGAGCATAATAGGATTTCAACAACCGACGGTCGTTTAATCAGGCGTATGGTAAGAGATAATATGACTCGTGGTATTGATGCCAGAAGTACCATTAACCGTTGGCCTTCTGTAAGAAGGGGAGAGGATCATTATATATTCCCGTTCCAGGAGGAAGCCGATGTTATGTTTAATTCTGCTTTAATATACGAGATGGCAGTGCTTAAGCCGTATGCAGATAATCTGTTGCTGAATATTCCTAAGAATTGTAAGGAATATGAGGAAGCTAACAGGTTGCTTAAATTCCTGGATTATTTCCTGGTTGCAAGCAGTGATTTTATCCCGCAGAACTCTATTTTAAGAGAGTTTATCGGCGGTTCGGTATTTTTTATGTAATTGTGTTTTAAAAGAAATTATCGGCGGTTCGGTGTATTTTATGTAATTGTGCTTTAAGAGAGTTTATCGGCGGTTCGGTATTTTTTATGTAATTTATATTTATATAAACATTTTGAAAGAAAATTTTTATAAGAGAGGTTATTATGGCATTTTTAATTGATGGTAAAAAGATTTCGGCGGAAATTAAAGACGAATTAAAGGAAAAGGTTGCTGCATTAAATGCAGAGGGCAAATATCCTTGCCTTGCGGTTATTTTGGTAGGTAATGATCCTGCTTCTCAGGTTTATGTTAATAATAAGAAAAAGGCATGTGCATATATCGGTATCAAATCCTTATCTTATGAGCTTTCAGAGGATGTATCGGAGGAAGAATTATTAAATCTTGTAAGAGAATTAAATGATAATCCTGAATGTAACGGAATCCTTGTACAGCTTCCTCTTCCTAAGCATATTGATGAACAGAAGGTTATCAAAACTATTTCACCGGATAAGGATGTAGATGGTTTCCATCCTGAAAGTGTCGGAAGATTAAGTATTGGTACACGTGGATTTAAGTCCTGTACACCTGCCGGAATTATCGAGCTTTTAAAGAGAAGTAACATAGAGACAGACGGTAAGGAATGTGTAATCATAGGCAGAAGTAATATAGTCGGTAAGCCGATGGGTATGCTTATGTTAAGAGAAAATTCAACTGTTACCATTTGTCATTCTCATACAGCTAATCTTAAAGAAGTTTGTAAGAGAGCGGATATCCTTATAGTAGCTATCGGAAAGCGTGAAATGATTGATGAGAGCTATGTAAAGCCGGGAGCTACTGTTATTGATGTCGGAATGCATAGAAAAGAAGATGGTCACCTTTGTGGTGATGTCTTGTTTGAAAGCGTTTGTAAGGTTGCGGGAGCAATTACTCCGGTACCGGGAGGAGTTGGACCGATGACTATTGCAATGCTTATGAATAATATAGTTGGAGCATTTTATGAAGATTAATTTTATATCATTAGGGTGCGATAAAAACCTCGTAGACAGTGAGGTTATGATTAGTTCCTTAAGAAAAAATAATCATGAAATTACAAATGACGTATCGGAAGCAGAAATAATAGTTGTTAATACTTGTTGTTTCATTGGTGATGCTAAGGAAGAAAGTATCAATACTATTATTGAAATGGGAGAATATAAAACCGGGGGAAATGCTAAATTTCTAATTATTGCGGGGTGTCTTGCAGAGAGATATCATGATGAGATAGAGAAGGAGCTCCCTGAGGTTGATGCTATCATTGGTACAACAGCCATTGACAGTATTTGCGATGTAATTGATAGATTGTTATCAAGAGAAGATAATTCTCCTGTTAAAAGTTTAAAAAGTATAGATTATTTACCGGAAAGTGTGCTTTATGAAGAAGCACACTCCGGTGGATACAGTGCATATTTAAAAATTGCCGAAGGGTGTGACAAAAGGTGTACATATTGCGTAATACCTAATGTAAGAGGAAAGTATAGAAGTGTGCCGGCCGAGAAACTGGTTGAACAGGCCGCACATCTCGTTGAAAACGGTGCTAAGGAGTTAATACTTGTTGCACAGGAAACTACTCTTTACGGAATGGATATTTATAACAAAAAGAGCCTTCATACCCTGCTTTCTATGCTTTCAAAACTACCTAAGCTTCGTTGGATACGCCTTTTGTATTGTTATCCGGAGGAAATATATCCTGAGCTTATTGATGAAATAAAGAATAATCCTAAGGTTTGTCACTACATTGATATGCCTATACAGCATGCTTCTGATAATATTCTTAAGAGGATGGGCAGATGGACTAATCAGGCAGAGCTTGTAAATATAATCACAAAACTTAGGGAAGAGATTCCTGATATTGCCATTAGAACCACGCTTATTACCGGATTTCCGGGAGAAACCGAAGAGGATTTTCGTATTTTAAAGGATTTTGTTCAAAAAATGCGTTTTGACAGACTTGGGGTATTCCCTTATTCTCAGGAGGAAAATACACCCGCAGCTTCTTTTGACGATCAGATTGAGGATGAAATTAAGGAAGATCGAAGAGATGAGATTATGGAAATTCAGCAGCAAATTACATTTGAAAAAGCTGAAGAAAAAATCGGAACTCAAATGGTTGTTATGGTTGAAGGCTATATACCGAGAGATGATGTATATGTTACCAGATCATATATGGATGCGCCGGATGTAGACGGTTATGTCTTTGTTAATTATGACGGAGAGCTTGATTCCGGAGACTTTTTGAAGGTTGAAATAATTGATTCAAGCGAGTATGATTTGATAGCGGAGATAATATTATAAATCGGATTAGTAAGATTTGATTGTAGAAGTATTATTAATAAATTTAAGGAGAAGCATTATGAATTTACCTAACAAACTGACAACGCTCAGAGTATGTATGATTCCGTTTTTTGTGTTTTTTATGCTTATGCCGGATATCCCGTACAATTATATAATTGCATGCGTGATTTTCTGTCTGGCTTCCATAACGGATGCACTTGACGGACATATTGCAAGAAGCAGGAATCTTATTACAAATTTCGGAAAATTTATGGATCCTTTGGCCGATAAGCTTTTGGTATGTTCCGCATTGATTTGTTTTTTAAAGGTACCGGGAAATCCTATGCCGGCCTGGGTTGTAATTGTTATTATTGCAAGAGAGTTTATAATCAGTGGTTTTAGACTTGTAGCTTCGGATGCCGGAGTTGTCATCGCGGCAAGCTATTGGGGCAAGGTTAAGACTGTTACGCAGATGGTTATGTCAATTTTACTTATTCTTAATATTGACCATCCGGTTGTAAATGTTGTTGAGCTGGTGCTTATCTATCTTGCATGTTTACTTACTGTAATTTCTTTGGTGGATTATATTGCCAAGAATGTAAATGTATTGAAGGAAGATAAGAAATAATTTTAGATATTTGTAATCGGTTTTTATGATCAAATAAGAAAAATTGATGTTTTTGGATTTTTGACCGGATAAAAATATTATTATTTTTTATACGGGAAAGATAAGAATGTTTGAAGACTGTAAATTTGTCTTTAATTATATGGATAAATATATGAATACTATTATTATAGGGGCCGGAGCGGCCGGTATGATGGCTGCGATTTCCGCCGCGGATAATGGCGACAGTGTTACAATTCTCGAAAAAAACGAGAAATGCGGTAAGAAGATTTTTATTACCGGTAAAGGTCGCTGCAATGTAACTAACAATACCGATGAAGAAGGCTTTATTAAAGCGGTCGTAAGGAATCCAAGATTTTTATACAGTTCGATTTATACCTGGAACAGTAGAAAAATGATGGAATTTCTTGAAGAAAGCGGCTTAAAGCTTAAAACCGAAAGAGGAAACCGTGTTTTTCCGTTGTCGGATCATTCTTCGGATGTTATAAAAACTCTTGAAAATGCCTGCAAAAAAAGAGGAGTTAAGATTCTATTAAATACCGAGGTTAAGGATATTGATATAAATCAAGAATATGATGATGAAAAAAATATAAGTATAAAAAATCAATCATACAATCAGGAAAATGTATCGTCAAAAGATGATAATACAGATAATAATTCTGGATTTTTTGATAATACAAATAATAATCAAATTGATAATTTATCTTTCAAATTTATATTAAAATCCAACAAAGGTGTTTTTCATTGTGATAATTTAATAATTGCAACAGGCGGTAAGTCCTATCCTCAAACAGGATCAACGGGAGATGGATATAAATTTGCCGAAAAGTTCGGACATAAGGTTACAGCATTGAAACCGTCCTTAACTCCATTTAATATAAAAGAAGAGTTTTGCAGGGATTTATCGGGTTTGGCATTAAAAAATGTTTCTTTAAAACTTGTAATAAAGAAAAAAGTAAAATACAGCGAACAGGGAGAGATGCTCTTTACGCATTTCGGTGTGAGCGGACCTCTTTGCCTTAGTGCCTCATCTTATTATAACAATGAGGAGGGAGCGTATTTATCGCTCGATTTAAAACCTGCATTATCCGAGGAGGTTTTAGATGACAGGATATTAAGAGATTTTGATACATTTAAAAATTCTCAATTTAAAAACAGTTTAAATAAGCTTTTACCGCAGAGTCTGATTCCTGTAATCGTTTCGCTTTCGGGAATATCAGGAGATAAAAAAGTGAACGAGATTACCAAAAAGGAAAGACTTAACCTGGTAAGACTTTTAAAAGATTTTAGATTAAATATTATATCGCTTAGGGAATTTAATGAGGCAATCATTACATCGGGCGGAATAAAGGTTTCGGAGGTAAATCCTAAAACAATGGAGTCAAAGCTGGTGCCGGGGCTTTATTTTGCCGGGGAAATACTTGATGTGGATGCACTCACGGGAGGATATAATTTACAAATTGCTTGGTCAACGGGTTACGTTGCCGGAAGGAGAGGAAATTATGAATAAGTCAATAGCTGTTGATGGACCTGCAGGTGCAGGAAAAAGTACAATTGCAAAGAGGGTTGCTCAAAATATAGGTTACATTTATGTGGATACGGGAGCTATGTATAGAGCTATAGCATTGTATGTTTTAAGGAATAAGATTGATTATAATGATGAACTTAAAGTAGGTGAAAACATTAATGAAATAAATGTTACTCTTGATTATGTAGATAATACACAAATCGTTCTTTTAAACGGTGAAAATGTAAATGACTACATAAGGACTTCCGAGGTCAGCAATGTAACTTCAAAGATTGCAACTTACGCTGCTGTACGTGAAAAGCTTCTGGATTTACAGAGAAATCTTGCTGTTGAAAAAAAGGTTATTATGGATGGAAGAGATATCGGAACCAATGTTTTGCCTGATGCATTTTTAAAGATTTATCTGACGGCTACTCCTGAAGCAAGAGCTGACAGACGTTATAAAGAGCTTGTTGAGAAGGGCGAGGATTGTAATTATGATACAATTTTAAAAGATATTATTGCCAGAGATAATCAGGATATGAACCGTGAAATTGCGCCTTTAAAGCAGGCTCAGGATGCTGTTTTGGTGGATTCTTCCAATATGGGGATTGAAGAGGTAACGGATACACTTGTAAATATTTATAAGGAAAAAGAATCTTTATAATATATAGGAATATCAAAGAAATTTTACAATTCATAGGAATCTAAAAAAGCTTAATATATAGGAATATCAAATATATTAATATATAGGAATATATATAAACTAAATTATTCGGGAATATACC
>JAILOA010000341.1 GCA_024691065.1 Lachnospiraceae bacterium
TAAGCCCGATTATCCGAAGATGAGGCAACATTAAATATTTTATTTGGGGGTTAACAGTGAGTAATTTTAAAAAGAAAAATTTGATTTTTGTGATAGTATTCTCGTTAGCATTAAGTATGCTTCCAATTAATTGTGGTGCAAAAGCGGATGCCAAAAGTAAAAATAAAATAGTAAATTATGAAGTGACAGATTCTTCAAATCCAACAGATTCTTCAAATCCAAAAGATTCATCGGATACAAAAGAGTCATCGAATTCTACAGATTCTTTAAATCCAACAGTTTCTACAGAACCGGCAGTTACATTAAAACCAGAAATAACAACTGCTCCGGCGGTTACATTAAATCCTGATAATTCTTCATCACCGACTGTTACTGAAGGTCCGATAACGGGGAATACACCGATTCCGGGAAATCCGACCATGACAGTCGCACCTACCGAAGAGCCGGTGGATAATATTATTATATCGGATTTAAATCCTGTAAAATCGACAGTAATAACTTTTGACCCGGGACATTGTAAAAAACATCCGGGAGCCCATTATTTTGGATTAAAAGAAGAAGTAGTAGTATTGGATATAGCAAAATATTGCAGAAATATGCTTAATGATTATGCAGATGTAACCATCAATATGACCAGAGAAAGTGGAGCGTGTTGTGAAAATCTCAATATGGGAAGCTGCCTAAGCTGCAGAAATTTGTATGCATACAATATGAAATCCGATTTTCTTATAAGTTTCCATATAAATGCAGGTTATACAACAGGTGCAAATGTATTAACAGCTTATAATTCAGGTTATAAAAAGGCAGTACAAAGAAAGACCACACTTTACGGCTTCATCGCATTAAAGCATCTAAGTGAAATCGGTATTGCAGACAGAGGTCTCTTACTTAGAAAAGCAAGTGTAACCAGGTATCCAAACGGAAAATTATGCGATTATTATTCAATCGTAAGACTAGGAATGCTTTACAGTATCCCAAGTGTAATTATAGAACATGGATATTTATCCAACCGCGCTGAATGTGAAAAATACTTTAGAACAAAGGCATCGAGAAAAAAAGTAGCTCAGGCCGATGCCGAAGGAATCATAGAATACTTCAACTTAAAGAAGAAGACCACAGCCGGATCATTCAGGAAAATTAATGGAAAATACTATTTTGTGGACAAAAGTGGTAATAAAATCGGTGGTTTTGTAAAGAATAACGGGTATTGGTATTATATGGACATTAAAACCGGCGTCAGAAAGACCGGTTTTGTGAAAATAAACAGGAAGAAGTTTTACTTTAACAAAGCCGGGAAGATGCAGACCGGATGGTTCAAAACCGGTGGGAAGAAGTACTTTGCACGTGGCGACGGAATTGTAAAATAGATGTGTTTAAAATTATATATTATAATTATAAAAAATTCAGAAAACAAAGCTTTCAGACCATTGCGGTCACTACTCCTCGCAGGCGCTTATTTGTTGGCATTCGCGCAAACTCGCCTTGTAATTTATAATAAAAAAATAACCTTAACGAAATTAGCACTCACCCCTTGACAGTGCTAACAAAAAGTGTTATTATTCATTCAGTAGTTGATATATAGCAGTTTTGTGGGGTGCCGATGCATTCCCCGGAAAGGGAGGTTATTATGAATATTCAGAAGTTTACTCAGAAGTCGCAGGAAGTTGTTCAAGGGCTTGAGAAGGCGGCTATGGATTTTGGCCAGAAGACTATAACCGAGCTTCATATGCTTTATGTGATGCTAACGATTGAAGATAGTTTGATAAAGACATTGATTGAGAAGATGGGAATATCTGCTGATGTGTTTCTCACACAGGTAGAAGGATATTTAAATAAGCTTCCTAAGGTGTCAGGCGGAGATATGAGGATTGATGGTCCTCTGAATGAGACCTTGATTTATGCCGAGGATGAGGCTAAGAAGATGGGGGACGAATATGTATCCGTCGAACATCTTTTCCTTAGCATGTTAGAGCACCAGGATAGAAATGTAAAAGATATATTTAAGCAGTCGATGATTACGAGAGAGCGATTCCTTAAGGCTTTGCAGGAGGTTCGCGGTAACCAGAGGGTTGTTAGTGATAATCCTGAGGATACCTATGGAACACTTGAAAAGTATGGCTTTGATATGGTAGAGCGTGCCCGTGAGGGTAAGCTTGATCCTGTAATCGGTCGTGATTCCGAGATTAGAAATATTATAAGGATTCTTAGCAGAAAGACCAAGAATAACCCTGTTCTTATTGGTGAGCCGGGTGTCGGTAAGACCGCTGCAGTTGAGGGTTTGGCGCAAAGAATAGTAAGAAACGATGTTCCAAGTGCTCTTAAGGATAAGAAAATATTTTCGCTTGATATGGGCGCACTTATTGCAGGTGCAAAATACCGTGGTGAGTTTGAAGAGAGATTAAAGGCGGTTCTTAAGGAAGTTAAGGATTCGGATGGAGAAATCATTCTCTTTATTGATGAGCTTCATACCATGGTTGGTGCCGGTAAGACCGAGGGGTCCATGGATGCCGGAAATATGTTAAAGCCGATGCTTGCAAGGGGAGAGCTACATTGTATAGGTGCTACAACCCTGGATGAATATAGAAAATATGTTGAAAAAGATGCCGCACTTGAAAGACGTTTCCAGCCTGTTATGGTTAATCAGCCAACAGTTGAGGATACAATTTCAATTTTAAGAGGTATCAAGGACAGATATGAGGTTTTCCATGGCGTAAAGATTACGGATGGTGCGCTTGTAGCTGCCGCAACCCTCTCTGATCGATACATTTCCGACAGGTTCTTACCTGATAAGGCAATTGATCTCGTGGATGAAGCCTGTGCAATGATTAAGACAGAACTTGATACCATGCCTGCCGAGTTGGATGAGCTTCAGAGAGAGATTCTTCAAATGGAGATTGAGGAGGCAGCGCTTAAGAAGGAAAGTGATGAGGCATCCAAGGAGAGACTTCAAACCTTGCAGAAGGAGTTGTCCGATAAGAGAGAAACCTTCAGTGTCCGTAAATCCGAATGGGAGAATGAGAAGGACGAGGTAACAAAGGTAAATAAGGTTAAAGAGGAAATAGAAAAGAAAAATCTTGAAATTGAAAATGCAAAGCATTCTTATGATCTCGAGAAACTTGCAAAGCTTGAGTATGGTGATTTACCTGCACTTAAGAAACAGTTAGCTGAGCTTGAATCTAAGATTTCAGACAGAAAGATTGTAAGTGAACAGGTTACCGAGGATGAGATTGCAGAGATTATTTCGAGATGGACAAGCATACCTGTATCCAAGCTTACAGAGGGTGAACGCGAGAAGACTTTGCATTTGAATGAAGAGCTTCATAAGAGAGTTGTCGGTCAGGATATGGGTGTCAATCTGGTTTCGGATGCGATTATTCGTTCAAAGGCCGGAATTAAGGATCCTACTAAGCCAATCGGTTCATTTCTTTTCATGGGACCTACCGGAGTCGGTAAGACCGAACTTGCAAAGAGCCTTGCGGAGGCTATGTTTGATGATGAAAAGAATATGATTCGTATTGATATGAGTGAATATATGGAGAAATTTTCCGTGGCACGTCTTATCGGTGCGCCTCCGGGATATGTAGGCTATGATGAGGGTGGACAACTCACCGAGGCGGTCAGAAGGCATCCATACAGCGTTATTCTTTTTGATGAGATTGAAAAGGCTCATCCTGATGTGTTCAATGTGCTTCTTCAGGTATTGGATGACGGCCGTATTACCGATTCACAGGGCAGGACCGTTGATTTTAAGAATACCGTTATCATACTGACTTCAAATATCGGTTCGGAGTTTTTGCTTAATGGTATCGATTCTAACGGTGAGATTATGCCGGAAGCGGAAAAGCAGGCAGAAAATGTATTGCATGCCCATTTCAGACCTGAATTTTTAAACCGACTTGATGAAATCATTATGTTTAAGCCACTCACAAAGGATAATATTTCAAATATTATAACCATTTTGATTGATAATTTGAATAAACAGCTTAAGAATAGCAGGCTCATGGTTACATTGACTTCAAATGCCTATGACTTTATAGCTGATGCAGCTTATGATCCTCAGTACGGGGCACGTCCTTTGAAAAGATTTATTCA
>JAILOA010000372.1 GCA_024691065.1 Lachnospiraceae bacterium
CAATATAACAGGTAAATTACATTTAAAAAGGTTAATTATGGATAATAAAAATATTTCAAAAAACAAAGCTTCCCAAAATGCACCAAGAAAAGTTAATGCAAGGCTTCTTGCGCTGGATGTGGTTTATAAGACAATGTCCGGGGAGGAGTATATAGATAAGGTTCTTGCGGAAACTCTGGACAGGAACCGTTTTCTCGGAAAGCAGGAAAGAAGCTTTATCAGCCGGCTTTCAAAGGGATGCATAGAGAGGATCATAGAGCTTGATTATTGTATAGCATATCTATGTGATTCCAAAAATATAAAGTTGAAACCGGTTGTAAGGGACATTTTGCGACTGGGCTTATATCAGATAATATATATGGATGCAGTGCCTGACAGCGCCGCTGTTAACGAATCGGTAAAACTTGCCGAGATAAAGAAGGTAGGAGCACTGAAGGGATTTATAAACGGAGTACTTAGAAATGCAGTAAGATTAAAGGATGAGATTCCTTATCCGGGTCTTAAGGAAAATCCCGTGAAGCACTATTCCGTATGGTATTCCATGCCTGAATGGATAGTGAAATATTTTATGGAAAATTATCCTGATAAGCTTCAGGCGATACTTGAAAGTTTTTATGAGATGGAAAATGTAATTACCTTCCGCACCATGCTTTCCAAGGGGACGGTGGCGGATGCAACAAAGCTTCTTAATGAGGATAATGTCATAACCGAAAGCGGACGATTTTTTGATTATGCAATCAGAGCTAAGCAGGTAGGGAGACTCACGGAGTTAAAGGCATTTTCGGACGGACGCCTCCAGGTGCAGGACGAAAGCTCGATGCTTGTGGGAGCGGTTGCAAATGTATCGGACGGTATGCAGGTTCTCGATGTATGTTCTGCTCCGGGCGGAAAGGCTATTCACATAGCGGATGATTTGAGAAGGCAGGCTAAAAAGGAAGATAAGGAAACAGATTCGGGATTTGTCTGGGAAGGCGACGGAAGAGTTACCGCATGCGATGTAAATAAGCATAAGGTAAAGCTTATCCGCGAGAATTTAAAGAGGCTTCAAATTCATAATGTTAAATTAAAGGTTCAGGATGCAACGGAATTTAATCCTGAGTTTGAAAATGCATTTGATGTTATAATTGCTGACCTTCCGTGTTCGGGGCTCGGTGTATTAAAAAAGAAATGTGATATAAAATATAAAACAAAATATAAGGATATAGCAGAGCTTGCCGGCATACAAAAGCAGATTCTCGGAAATGTAGTAAGATATTTAAAAGTCGGCGGAACCCTTATATTCTCTACCTGTACGATTACAAAGGAAGAGAATGTGGATAATTATAAATGGATTCGGAAGAAGTTAGGACTTAAGGCGGTTTCCATAGAGGATGAACTTCCGGAGTGTCTAAAAGGGCAGACAGGTGAAGAAGGCTATATACAGGTACTTCCGGGTGAGTATGATACAGATGGCTTTTTTGTATCAAAGTTCGTTAAGGAATAAGAATAAATCAAGAAAAAACAGATGTTTTTGTATTCGGATTTGTAAAGGAAACGGAAAGAATAAGAAAAAACAGATGTTTTTGTATTCGGGTTTGTCAAGGAAACGGAAAGAATAAAAAAAACAGATGTTTTGCATCCGGGTTTGTCCGGGAATAAGTAGTTTGTCAAGGAATAAGAAAATGGAAGAAAATAATAAGATTGACATAAAATCCCTGAATTTATCCGAGTTGGAGGAATTCATCCTTTCAATCGGAGAAAAGAAATTCAGGGCAAAGCAAATATATGAATGGCTGCATATAAAGCTTGTTAAATCATTTGATGAAATGAGTAACATTTCCGTTTCGCTTCGTGAGAAGCTTAAGGAATGTGCAACCCTTACAGTGCTTGAGATAGAAATAAAGCAGGTATCAAAACAGGATCAGACTTCAAAATACCTTTTCAGACTGCCGGACGGCAAAATGATAGAAAGTGTCTGGATGAAATATAAACACGGGAACAGCGTCTGTGTCTCCAGTCAGGTCGGATGCAGGATGGGATGCAGGTTTTGCGCCTCTACGGTAAACGGTCTCGACAGGTCCCTGATGCCTTCCGAGATACTTGAGCAGATTTACGAAATTACGAGGGATACAGGTGAAAGGGTATCAAATGTAATAATAATGGGAATAGGAGAGCCTTTTGATAATTATGATAATGTAATGAAATTTATAAGGCTTTTAACCGATAAAAACGGCTTAAACGTAAGCGAGAGAAATGTTACGGTTTCCACCTGCGGTCTGGTTGAAAAGATATATAAGCTTGCAGAGGAGGATTTGCACATAACACTCGCAGTTTCTCTTCATGCACCAAATGATAAAATCAGACAGGAAATGATGCCGATAGCCAATAAATACAGCATTGCGGAGATTGTTGCCGCATGTAAAAATTACATCGAAAAGACAGGGCGCAGAGTAACATTTGAATATACATTGGTAGATAATCAGAATGATTCGGACGAAAATGCACAGGAGCTTTCTGCATTACTTAAAAATAAGTTGTTCCACGTAAACCTCATACCTTTAAATAAAGTAGAGGGTAAGAAGTACAACCGTTCGAAAAATCAGAATATCACACGATTTAAAGATATACTTGAAAGAAACGGTCTGCACGTTACCGTAAGAAGAGAGCTCGGAAGCGATATTTCCGCGGCTTGCGGGCAATTAGTCGCAAAAAATAATGTAACTTGATTTTTTTATTGTATTATAGTAAAATTACTTAGTATGTTTATCGAAATCATAATTTATATTATATATTCAGGATTGATTTTAGGTAGATGTGTGTTTAACGGTTTTATATATGTTCCGCTGTGATTTATGTATTTTATTCGTGTCCTGAGATAGGAAGCGGACAGAATGCAGGATTATAAAAGTGGGTCAGGAAATTATAAAAGAAGGAGGGAAACTACATGCGATCATATTCAAGAACTGACGTGGGCACTAAGAGAGATATGAATCAGGATTATTTATATTGTACCGAGTCGCCTATCGGTAGTTTCCGCAATCTTTTTATAGTAGCTGACGGAATGGGAGGTCATGCCGCAGGTGACGAGGCTTCAAAGCGTTGTGTGGAAGGTATGGTTTCGTATATTGCCAATACGGATAAGACTACGCCTGTTTCGATATTTAATGATGCAATTTCCTATGCTAATCAAGAGGTTTATAATGCTTCTATAGAGAATCCAAGCTATACGGGCATGGGTACAACGGTTGTAGCAGCTACCATTATGGATAATATCCTTTATGTCGCAAATATAGGGGATTCGAGATTGTATCTCATAAGAGATGATATTAAGCAAATTACAAATGATCATTCCTTGGTAGAGGAGATGGTTAAGCGGGGTGATTTGACTGTCAGTCAGGCAAGAGTTCATCCGCAGAAGAATATTATAACCAGAGCGCTGGGTATAGACAATGTTGTTCATGCGGATTATTTTGAGGTTTCGCTTGCGAAGGGTGACAGAATTTTGCTTTGTTCCGACGGACTTACCAATATGGTTGACGATTATGATTTGCAATATTTTGTAAAACATAGCAGTAGTCCCGAGGAGGCTGTAAATAATTTGGTGGATAGGGCTAATGAGTCCGGAGGACTTGATAATATTACAGTTATTTTAGTGGAAAATAGTTGATAATAATATATACTTTGATTATGGGTAACGTATTGTATATTGAGATGATTTATTGATTCCGAAGTCAGAAGGAGGAATTTAGACAAATGATAAATCCGGGTATGATGATAGGTGAAAGATATGAAATTACCGAAAAAGTCGGGTCCGGTGGAATGGCAGATGTTTATAAAGCCAAGGATCATAGACTTAACAGGTTTGTTGCCATAAAGATTTTAAAGCAGGAATTTTCAAGCGACGGAAAGTTCGTTTCCAAATTCAAGGCTGAAGCACAGTCTGTTGCGGGGATTTCACATCCTAATATTGTAAATGTTTATGATGTTGGGGAGGATAATGGACTTTATTTCATTGTTATGGAGCTTGTGGAAGGCATTACATTAAAGAAGTTCATTGAGAAAAAAGGAAAACTGGATGTTGGTGAGGCTGTCGGTATATCTATTCAGATTGCACAAGGTATGAAGGCGGCTCACGACAATCATATAATACATAGAGACATAAAGCCTCAGAATATTATTATTTCCAAGGAAGGTAAGGTTAAAGTTACAGACTTTGGTATTGCAAAGGCTGCAACTTCCAATACCATTACATCCAATGCCATGGGTTCGGTACATTATATAAGTCCGGAACAGGCAAGAGGCGGATACAGCGATGAAAAGAGCGACATCTATTCACTTGGTGTATCTATGTATGAGATGTTTTCGGGAGGTGTTCCTTATGAGGGAGATAGTACCGTAACCGTTGCACTGTCTCATATTCAGGATGAAGCAATTATGCTTGATGACCTTGATGAGAATATACCTCACAGTGTTGCAATGATAGTTGCTAAATGTATGCAAAAGAAGACAGATATGCGTTATGAAAATGCAGCTGACTTAATACATGATTTGAAGAGAGCTTTGGATGAGCCTGACGGTAATTATGTTGTTATTACACTTCCGGGAACAAAAAATGTTTCGGGAGCAACCAGAACAATTACCAAGGATGAGATGAAAGAGCTTAAGAAGGCGGAGAGACCTGAGGTTAAGGCTCCCGTAGAAGAAGTGGCGGATGATGATACAGATGATGATGTTCTTGATCCTAAGCTTGAGAGAATTATAAAGATTTGTAGTGCTATAGTTGCAATTATAATTCTTGTTGTTATTATTCTTTTAATTGGTTCTGTAAGAGGCTGGTGGGATTTTAGTTCAGGATCTGAAGATGATACCTCCGAGACTACTACCACAAGTGCGCCGGCAGAGACAGAAGGAGAGAGCGGTAAGGTAGAGGTTCCTGATTTAGTAGGTCATACACTTCAGGATGCCGAGAAGATGCTCGAAGATTTGAATCTCAATTATCAATTAAAGGATGAGGAATCCGATGAAGAAGCTAATACGGTTATCAGACAGGATCCTGAGGCCGGTGAAATGCTTGATGAATATGAAATAGTAACTGTTTATTACAGTGCAGAAGGTGTTACTGTTCCTGATGTTAAGGGAATGACAGAGACAGAAGCGAGAACTGCAATTAAAGAAGCGGGACTTACTGTTTCAAGTACAAAGACTAAGAATCATGATTCAATTGCGGAAGGAAATGTTGTTGAGACCGACCCGGTTATCGGTTCAAGTGTAGAGGAAGGTTCTTCTATTATTCTTGTACTTAGTGCAGGTCCTAAGGATACAACAGTTGTTGTTCCTAATCTGGTTGGTAAGAAGGAAGATGTGGCTAAGCAGAAAGTTGCCGATTTAGGTCTTGTTGTTGATACTACTAAAGTAGTTAAGGCTTATTCATCAACCGTGGAAGCAGGAAAGATTATCGATCAGTCACAGGTTGCAGGTTCAGAGGTTGAAAAAGGTTCATCTATTTATTACACTGTAAGTCTTGGTCCTGAAGCTACTCCGGAACCTACAGACAGTCCTGATGTTTATTATGAAGGTTCATTTACGGTAGATACAAACCCGTTTGTTGAAGGAGAAGATCCTGCAGAGATTAAGGTTGTATTAGAGCAGGATGGTCAGACTAAGACGGTTTATAAGGGTACATTAGGATTCAGCGATTTCCCTAAGACCTTTACTGTAGAGGGTTGGAGTGAAAATAACGGTACCGTTACCGTTTGCAAGAATGATGTTGTTATGGGAGCAACTTATAGTGTGGAATTTAAGGCTATAGAAGAGTAATATTGTAAATTACCGAATAGTTTATCTGACCTATGTTTATATTTGGAGATAAAAGCTATAGGAAATGCTACTTGAGGGCAACAGATATTAATGTATAGGGAAAAAATATATAGATGATTATCACGAAGTGTAGTTGATACATACGGATTAACCATGGAAAGGGAAAGAAATGTCCAGGCTTGCACCTTCTATTTTAGCGGCAGATTTTAACAGACTAGGAGAACAGATTAAAGAACTAGAGAATAATGGTATTGAAATGATTCATGTTGATGTTATGGATGGAATATTTGTTCCTTCAATCTCATTCGGTATGCCTGTCATTTCATCCATAAGAAAAGAAACTGATTTGTTTTTTGATGTTCATCTTATGATAGAGAAACCCGAGAGATATATAAAGGCATTTGCGGAGAGTGGTGCAGACTCAATTCTTGTTCATTATGAAGCTTGTCGTGATTTGAAGAATACATTGTTAAAAATAAGTGATTATGGAAAAAAGGCCGGGATAGTCGTAAGTCCCGAGTCCGGTATTAAAACCATATATCCTTGTCTTCCTTATGCCGATGTGGTTCTGGTTATGACTGTACATCCCGGTTTCGGTGGGCAGAAGATGCTCGAAAAGGAACTTCAGAAGGTTCGTGATCTTTGTGAAATCCGTAAGGAAAAAGGTTATAAATTTGAAATAGAAATTGATGGCGGGGTAACGAAGGATAATATTCAAGTAGCCATAGATGCCGGTACTGATACCATTGTTGCCGGAACTGCTGTATTTAAAGGCAATATTAAGGAGAATATCAAAGATTTAGGATTTTAGATTTACAAAAACTTGGGCAGGTAAAAATTATGATACTTATCTTTTGTGGTGGAAAATATAATTTAGATTTTTGTCGTGAATATTTAAATAATAAAGAATTTGATACTATAATCTGTACAGATTCAGGTTTAAACACTTGTCACGCGCTTAAAAGAATCCCCGATATTATTATCGGGGATTTTGACAGTGTGGATATGGATATTCTTAAGGAATATAAGAATAAAAATATACCTATTGAAAAATATCCTGTCGAGAAGGATGAAACGGATTTGGAGCTCGCTATTGTAAAAGCTGTAGAGCTTTCCACGGAGAATAATGATAATAATGATACCGATGTAGTGATTTTAGGTGCTACCGGCGGAAGAATGGATCATTTGCTTGCAAATATTGATTTGCTTTATTATGCACTTTGCTCGGGAGTCAGGGCAGAAATCATAGATTCATATTCCAGGTTATATTTTATAAAAGAAAGCACCAGAATATATAAAGAAAATTTATACGGAAAATATATTTCATTGGTTCCTTATGCCGGAAATGTAAAAGGCCTTACCTTAAAAGGTTTTAAGTATGAAACTGTCGATTATACCCTTGAAAAGGGAAGAAGCAGGGGAATCAGTAATGAATGTTGCGAAGACAGTAGCGTAATGGATATTTCCTTCGATGAGGGAGTTTTAATGGTAGTTGAAAGTAATGGGTAATCTTGAATTAAATATTATTGATTCTTAGAAAACTCTAAATATAAAGGAAATGTCGGAAATTTATTAAATTCAAAAAAACAGAACGTTACATTTTTAAAGAAAGAGAGGTTGTTATATGCTAAATATCATTGAAAAATTTGAAGAGAATGTAAAACAGTATACCAATAGTTCAATACTTTATGATGAAGCAACACCGCGTGGTGTAAATTACCTTCAGATGGAAAAGAGAACAGGTCAGGTTTATGCATATTTAAAATCAAAGGGTGTTGGCAAGGAAGACTTTGTACTTATCAATCTTCCGAGAGGTATTCAGCCCGTTTTGGCTATATTTGGTATATGGAAGGCCGGCGCTGCATTTGCATTGGTTGAAGATACTTATGCACCTGAGAGAATTGAGTATATTCGTAAAGACTGTAATTGCAAGGTTGAGATAAACAGTGATGTTTGGGATGACATACTTCAATTGGAACCTTTGGATGGGTATGAAAAGGTGGATGATCATGATGCCGCCTATGCAATTTATACCTCCGGAACTACCGGTAATCCAAAGGGCGTTTTGCATGAATTCGGAAATGTTATGGAATGTATTAATTCAGTTAAGGTAAATGATGGTGAGGACCTTATAAAGAAAGGTGCGATAGGAGCTCTTCTTGCACCGCTTAACTTCGTTGCTTCCATAATGTTTATAGCCTATGCTATGTATTTTGGAGGAGTTAAGGTTCATATTGTTTCTTATACAACCTTGAAGAATCCTATGCTTCTTATGAAGCTTTTCCTTGAGAAGCGTATTTCCATTACCTTCCTTACTCCTTCTTATGTAAGGATGCTTTCCGGAAAAACAGGTCCGTTCCTTAAGACTATCATTGTAGGTAGTGAGCCGGCAAATAACCTTTATATAAAGGGTGTTACGCTATATAACTTTTATGCACAGAGTGAAACAGGCTTTGCTGCCGGAGTGTTTGAGATTGATAAGTCCTATGGTACATGTCCTATCGGTAGGCCACAGTTTGATTTGGAATATAAAATTGTAAATGAAAATCATGAAGAGGTGGCAGTGGGTGAGACCGGAGAACTTGTTCTCAGAAATGAATTTGTCCGTGGATATTTGAATCTCCCTGAAGAGACAGCCCAGGCTTTTGTGGATGGTTTTTATTATACCGGTGACCTTGCGAGGATGGATGAAAACGGTAATATGACTCTCCTCGGCCGTTCCAATGATATGATTAAGATAAACGGTAACCGTATCGAGCCTGCCGAGATTGAGGCTGCGGTTAAAAATGTACTCGGCATAAGTTGGGCTGCGGCAAAGGGCTTCGAAGATGAGGGACAGTCCTTCCTATGTGCTTATTATAAGGATGATGTCGAGGTTGATTCCGAGAAGGTAAGAGAGGCTCTTCTTAAGAGATTGCCTTATTATATGATACCGGCTTATTTTATCAAGATTGATGAGATACCGCTTAAGCCAAACGGAAAGATGGACAGGGCAGCGCTTCCGAAGCCTGATACCAGCGATTTCCAGAGCGAATATGTAGCACCGACAAATGAAATTGAAGAAAAGATTTGTGATGCATTTGCTGTTGTATTAAAACTCGGCAGAGTCGGTATTAATGATGATTTCTATGAGATGGGCGGAGATTCGCTTGGAGCTATTGAGCTTATTGAAACCTGTGATTTGCCGGGACTTACAGCGTCAGAAATATTTAGGGGAAGGACTCCCGAAAATATTGCGAAGTTGTATGAGAAGGTGCTTGCAGAGGATGACGGAGTTCCTCCTGAGGTTAAGAATGATGAGGCTATGAAGGTTTCTCATCAACTCACCGCCGAGCAAAAATATATGTATGATTATCAGTTAAATACTCCTAAATCCACTATGTATAATCTTTATACAGTGCTTAAGGTGGATAAGGATGAATTCGATATGAAGCAGATGGCTAAGGCTATGGAGAAAACTATCAGAAACCATCCTGCGCTTCTAACTACTTATTTCATAGATGATGATTTAAATGTAGCGCAGCATTATACTCCTGAAGTGCTTCGTACCATTCATGTTGAATATATGACTGATTGGGAATTTAATAATAATATCAAGGATAATCTGGTTCAGCCGTTTAGAATGTCTCATCCGACAGTACCTAACAAACTGTTCAGATGCAGGCTGTTTGAAACCGAGAGCTGCGGTTACATTTTCTTTGATGTGCATCATTCCATATTTGACGGAACTTCATTTAAGGTATTTATGGAAAATATCGGAAAAGCATATCTTGGACTTGAGCTTGAAAAGGATTATTACTACCTTGAACTTAAGAGACGTGAAGATGCTATTCATAGCGAATTCTATAAAGAAAGCAAGGATTATTTTGAAAATACATATGAGGGTATTGAGTGGCAGACATTCCCTAAGGTAAATAAGAAGGGGGATTCGGGTAGTGACCTCGGTGAAATCCTTTGTGATATGGATGTATTGAATACCGATTTAGAGTATTTGGAGAAGTCCAATAAGATTTCCAGAAATGAGTTTTTTATATCGGCTGCGCTTTTGAGTATATCAATTTATAATAATTATCCTAATATTTCGATTAACTGGATTTATAACGGCCGTGAAAATATGGAGCTTATGAGTAGCGTCGGCCTTTTATTCCGTGAACTTCCGGTGGCTGTTAAGTTTGATGACAATATGACCATCAGAAATCTGTATTCCAGCGTTCATGTACAGGTTCAGAGAGGTATAGAGCACAGTTGCTATCCATATATTGATACCAAGACAGGCGGAACCGAGTTTGAAAGTGCCTATTTGCTTTATCAGCAGGATATCAGAGACGGTGGAAATTCCGGAATGGAAATGGAAACCGTTGATGTCCGTCAGAATCAGGCGGCTACACAGACTATGCTTGATATAGAGATTCTGGATGGTTCGGAAGGCTTGCAGGTAATGATTGATTATGCTATGGGAGCTTATGATGATGACAAGATGGAAGGCTTTAAGGATTTATTTTTGAAGGTTGTACATACACTTATTTCAAATAATTCCCAGGATGATGTCACTATCAAGGAATTTAAAAATATGGTTAAAGAAAAGAATCTCTTAAAGAAATTTGTCGGAATTTTAAGACACAAGAAATTCTAAAGCATAAGGAATTCTAAGACATAAGAAATTCTAAGTCATAAGGAATTCTAATCGAGACAAACTGAAATGTTGGTTAACAGGCGTTTAATATAGATTTACATTTAATAATCTGATTTACTTTTGATTGTTTTTATGTTATCTTATTTGAGGTTAATTGATAATAAGATAACATATATCGTATGTCTTTAAGTCTTCTCACAAGACTTTTTATCTGAAATAATGATGAAAATACGTATAATAAGGTTTTTATATGACTTATTTATCTTAAAAAATATTGTTTAGAAAAGAGGAATTTATTATGAAGCTTGGAATCGTGGGGCTCCCGAACGTTGGAAAGAGTACCTTGTTTAATTCTATTACTAAGGCAGGAGCTGAGTCTGCAAACTATCCGTTCTGTACGATTGATCCTAATATAGGAGTTGTTCCTGTTCCGGATGAAAGACTTGATGTTCTTACAAAGCTTACCAATTCACCTAAAACCGTATATGCAACTATTGAATTTGTTGACATTGCAGGTCTTGTAAAGGGTGCTTCAAAGGGTGAAGGACTTGGAAACCAGTTCCTTGCTAACATTAGAGAAGTAGATGCAATCGTTCATGTTGTTCGTTGTTTTGAGGATACTAATATTGTTCACGTTGAAGGAAACATTGATCCTGTAAGAGATATTGAAACCATCAATTATGAGCTTTTATTCTCGGATATGGAAATACTTGAAAGGCGTAAGGCTAAGCTTGTAAAGAGTGTTAAAGGCGATAAAACCTTGCAGGGTGAGCTTGACTTAACGGAGAGACTTTTAAAATCTATGGAAGAGGGGGTTCTTGCCAAAAACTTCGAGCTTGAAAGCGATGAAGAAAAGGAATTAATTGAAAGCTTTAACTTACTTACTTATAAACCGGTTATTTACGGAGCTAATGTTACAGAGGATGACCTGGTTGATGACGGTGCTTCCAATGAAAATGTAGCGAAGGTTCGTGAATATGCTAAGAATGAGGGCTCTGAGGTATTTGTTATCTGTGCAAAGATTGAAGAGGAAATATCAGAGCTTGATGAGGATGAGAAGAAGGAGTTTTTGGATGATCTCGGAATTACATCTTCAGGTCTTGATAAGCTTATTAAGGCAAGCTATTCACTTCTCGGACTTATAAGTTATATAACAACCGGTGATAAGGAAACCAAGGCCTGGACAATTACCAAGGGTACAAAGGCGCCGGGTGCTGCAGGTAAGATTCACTCTGATTTTGAAAGAGGATTCATACGTGCTGAGGTAGTAAGTTATGATAACCTTGTTAAATATGGCAGTATGAGTGCAGCCAGAGAAAACGGTGTACTTCGTTCCGAAGGTAAAGAATATGTTATGCAGGACGGAGACGTAGTAGAATTTAGATTTAATGTATAATGAAACGTATAGGTTTAGTTTAAAAACAGGAGATTTTTATGAACCCTGATATTATTTTCCCACATTTGGGAATTAAATTTGATACTGTTGGAAGAGGCATACAGCTTGGTGATTTTACCATTGCATTTTATGGAATAATAATTGCATCTGCTATGATAGCGGGATATTTACTGGCTTGCTACCAGGCAAAGAGAACGGGCCAGAAGGCTGAGATTTATCTTGATACAGTTATCTGGGCTATAATTTTTGCGATTATCGGTGCAAGATGCTATTATGTGATATTCTCATGGGATTATTATAAGGAACATCCGGCAGAGATTATAAACCTTAGAGGTGGCGGTCTTGCTATATATGGCGGAATAATCGGCGGACTTTTGGCAGCTTATATAGTTTCAAGAGTTAAGAAATATTCCTTCCTTTTATTGGTTGATACCGCCTGTGCAGGTATAGCACTTGGTCAGGCAATAGGCAGATTCGGTAATTTCTTTAACCGTGAGGCATTCGGAAAATATACGGATTCGCTTTTTGCTATGCAAATAAAGCTTTCCGATGTAAATATTGATGAATTAACCGGAAATTTAGGTGATCATTTGGTAAATGTAAACGGCACCAGTTACATACAGGTTCATCCTACATTTTTATATGAATCTATATGGAGTTTATGCCTGATGACATTGATTCTCATATTTACCAAAAAGAAAAAATATGATGGTCAATTGATGCTGATTTATTTATGCGGTTATTCACTCGGAAGATTCTGGATAGAGTCTTTAAGAACGGATCAATTGATGCTCTTTGGTACCGGCATACCTGTATCAATGGCGCTTTCAGGTTTAATATGTGTAAGCTCGGGAGGTCTATTGATTTATAATTTTATAAAACGAAAGATTAAAAAATCCAAAGCTGAATAAAATGATAATATATAAATACCACAAAATGGAGAAAAATCCCCATTTTGTGGTATTTTTTTTATTTTAAGTATACGCATTATGAAATGTCAGAAGTTTTTTGTATCTGAATTTCATAGCAAGTTGATCATAAATTTATGAAAGTACATAGTGGAGGAATGTGTGGGGGATTCCCACAAAATCCCACAAATTTCCATAAATTCCCACAAATTCCCATTATTCCCACAAAATCCCACATAGTTCCGCAAATTCCCATAAATTCCCACAAATTCTCATAAATTCCCATAAAAATCCCAAAGGTTACCCATTAGGATTTAATAATCGCTTTGCTTGGTTGGTTTATTTTATGAAATTCGGTTCAAATTATGGAAAATATACACTGATTAATAAACTAAATATTTCGATACAACTACC
>JAILOA010000382.1 GCA_024691065.1 Lachnospiraceae bacterium
GAAAAATATGCCTCCGCTTTATAAGGAAATCGGAAGGGTTTATCAGTCACTCGAGGACTGGTCGATGTTTCTTATTACCGGATATGAGGACGCAGAGAGATACATCGGCAGAAAGGCCGACAAGAACCGTAAGATTTATAACGGAATGATGCAGACCAGGTTTTATTCATTTATGGGAAAGAAACCGGGGAGGAAATAGGATTTCTGACGGTTTGCTTATTTAATATAGAAAAGATTGATGTTGTGTTATCGATTACAGAAAAGCGCTTACTCTGATAAGTGCTTTTTTATTGTAAAAAATTTTTAAGGTGGTTTCCGCGTAAACACGTTAAAATAAGTGTTTATAGTTATAATCAATTTTTACAATTTTTTTGTAATTTTTTACATTCTTGACAGTGTTTTACGAAAATAATATAATATAGGGGTGTGAGTTCGAGGAGCTATAATTTAATTGATTTAAGACAGATTTATTAGCTCTGGATGTTTTTTTTCTATTTGTACTTAATCATTTAAGCTACATCTCCTTGAATATTATACTTTAACCGAAGGGTGGAATTAATGTGGTAAACGGAAATTTGAATTATTATTCAATAACGAGTAAAGGTGAAAGATCTATAAATGAGGATTATATAGGTTTAGCAAAAAGAAACGGAAGTACGGTTTTTATATTATGTGACGGCCTTGGGGGCCATGGTAACGGAGATAAAGCCTCTCAGTTAGTTGTAAAAACTTTGATAACGCTTTACGAGAGTACTGATAAATCGCTTGAGGATTGTATACTTGAAGCTCAGAAAACACTTTTGGATACTCAGATACAGTTGAATGCCAGGAATTCTATGAAGACTACACTTGTTTGCCTGGAAATTGCCGGTAATAAAGCAAGATTCATACATGTAGGGGATTCAAGAGGATATTATTTTGATAAGAAAAAATACAGATTAAGAACAATTGATCATAGCGTTCCTCAGATGCTTGTAAGTATGGGGAAGATAAAGGAAAAAGATATCAGACATCATGAAGACAGAAGCCATCTTTTAAGGGTGTTGGGAGTTGAGTGGGATTCTCCTAAGTTTCAGATTACCGAAACCATTCCTGTAAAGAGTGGTACATCATTTTTGCTTTGCAGCGATGGATTTTGGGAATTGATTCTGGAAAAAAAGATGCAGGCTATGTTAAAGAAGGTAAACGGTCCTGAAGCCTGGCTTGCTATGATGGAACAAGAGATATTGAAAAACGGACACGGAACGAATATGGATAATTATTCATGTGTTGCAGTTATGTGCATGTAAATAAGCGTAATGCTTTAGAAATTTAGGGAGTTTTAACAATAAATTGAGATAATAGATTTAGTTATTGTTAATAGGGGGGGAGAAAAATGAAAAAGCTACAGTTTAAAAAAATAAGGTTATGTATTTTAACTTTTATAATGTATCTGTTTTTCTTTTTCCCTTTCGTGGATGATACATTTGGATGCGATTCTGATGTCGCTTATGCCAAGGAAGATAACCTTATGGAATTGCCGATTAACATAGAACAGGCTAAAGGTGAAGCTCCTTATGTTAAAGCCTATATTAACGGTAAAAAAATTGATAAATCCACTTCTTATAAGAGTATATGGATTTACGGTGAAGATGATAAGTCCGTGGAGCTTACGGTTAACGAGAATGAAAAGGTAACCGCGTTTGGTGATACGGATGAAGGAATCGATTATTATATTCTTCTGGATAATTCTAAATCAGTCAATAAATCCCAATTTGAAGAGGCTAAGAAACAGCTTGCCAAATTTAGAGAAGACTTAAAAGAAAATGACAGTATGACTCTTTATTTAATAGGCGCTAAGAAAAGTAACGGTCAAAAAAGTAAAATTCTTGAAACCGTGGAAGGAAAAGTTACTTCCAAGGATAAAATTAAAAAAGATATAAAGACAATTAAAAATATAAAATTGGATATGAATTCTACAATTCTTTGTAAATCAATCAAAGAAGTTGTGAATTTGAAAGCGATACATTCAAAGCAGAGAAAGGTAATTATTGCCATAACGGATGCTGCCAATGACAGTGACGGAAAAGATAATACTACGGATGCCGTAAAGCCTTATATAGGAAAGGATGTTCCGATCTTTGGCATAATTATGAAGGATGATTTAATTAATGAGGCCGGAGAAAGCAGTAAGGTTCAGGACTCGATTTCTGATATTTTCGAGCCGACGAAGGGTAAGGGCTATGTAGCATATGCCAATTCGGAGAATGCCGGTAAAGATGCCGTCAAAAGAGGCTTTGATAATATTAAGAAAGTAATCAGGAAGCAAACTTTTGTAGTTAACTTTGTGGCAGTTGATAACAGCAATGAAACTGTTACCAATGCAAGACTTGTAATTGATACAGGTAAGGCTACCGCTGAAATAGGCGGAAAAAACGGTGGTTTTATTTACAACAGCGGAGAGAAAGATGAAAATCCACCTGAGCTTAAAAATATTACCAAGGTTTCCGATAAGAGTATTTCATTTGAGATAGTTGATCCCGAAGGAAGAGAAATAATCGGAGCAGAGGAAAAAAAGAATTATACTGTTAAGAGAAAAGGGAAATCCGACATAATTGAAATTGAAAGCGTTAAGTTTGAAAACGGAAAGTATGTTATGTATTTTACCGACAATCTTTACAGTGATTCCTATGAGCTTGTAGCCAAGGGAATCAGGGATAATTCCAATGAAAGTAATGAAATATCGAATTCCGTACATGAGTTTACATTCAAAGGTAAAGATGAGAAAGCAGAGGCAGCAAATAAACTCATTAAGGATTATTGGTGGATTCTTCTTATAATTGTTGTAATTCTTATCGGAGGTATAATTGCAATAATTATAAAAAGAAAGGCTGCAAAAGTCGAAAAGGTTGAGTTTGATGTCAATAAATTAAGAGAATCCGATACCAGGAGA
>JAILOA010000387.1 GCA_024691065.1 Lachnospiraceae bacterium
TGTGCATAGAGATAGGCAACATTATCCGATATATCATATCTGTATTTCTTTTTATCTATTTGATTTAAGGTATAGGTAAAATTCTTCTGATCCAGGCTCTCATAATGAAGTTTCTCCAGAGCAACCGGTACCTGATTCTCAAACAATAAATGTTCGGAAAGAGATGGTCTCTTATCAACAATGTGTGAAACGAACATTACATTTTTATAATGGGTTTCATCATCCAATGATATACCGAGTGCCGGAGGCTCAACTACAACGATGGTGATGCCAACCAAAAGAATAATGATGGTTCCTACCCTTTCGAATTTCTCCACGAATTGATTTCTTGCAAATATAAATAAATCAATAATGTATAAACCACAGAGGATCATTGCAGCGCTCTTGACGCTGAACTTCGCTACATTTGCCTTTCCAAGGATAAAGGAAATCAGTATTCCGAGTACAAACGTTGCAGCTATTATAATTGCCGTCTTTATAACCCTTTTCTTAGAGGAGAACATAGCCTTTACCGTCTTTACAATAAATTCTATAAGCTTTCTCTCTATCTCCCGGAGTTTCTTAACATAAACAATTATTGCTGAAATGATAAGAGCCAAAACAAGCATTCCAACATACCAACCAACTCTCTTGCTCTCGTTGTCGTATTTTATACCATAATACAACGTGGCAAAATTAAAATCAGAAGGTATGTGAAGCACATAACCTGTATCCTTCTTCGATTCGACAGGTATATCCACAAAATCCGTTCCGCTTTTCCATACAACAGTATGTTCCTTATCGGATACCTCTCCCTGCTCGTTAAGATAATTAACCTTTATCTCAACATCATTTTCCACTGTAAAAGCCATTCTAAGGGAAAATGCGGAGGTCTTTTCCATATTTGCAAGAACTATATAGCAATCATCATCAGGATTGTAAATGTATCCGTTATCTCCGGTTCCATAGCCGTTTACATTTGAAACGGCACTTGCCGGATCAATTATATTCGGTGTGTAACCGGATAAATTCAAGGCATTTACAAAAATAATTGCAAGTATTGCAAAAAAGATAAAATTATATCCTATAAGTTTTATACTGTTTTTATCATCAAAAACAGACTCAGGCCTTTTCTTTTTTGAACTCATTATAATTTCCTCTCTGGTAATAAGAATTAAAATTTATCGGTTTATTTATCTATAAGCTCTATCATGTTCTTCTTAGGTTTTACAGGCGGTATATGATACCCCTTTTTCTTCTGCAAAGCCACATTTGCCTCAAATAAAACCAAATCCGGCGCTACGATTGACTTGTAAGCAATCTTTGCCTTCTCACTTTTCAGAAATTCAAATTTCTTCTTAATTCTTCTCTTTGCAATATGCTTATAGAATTCCTTTGCCTGTCTGTCCCTACAATATTCATCAAAAAGCTTCCAGAAATTCCTGTTATCTTCATTTATCTTCTTTTTGAATTCCGGATTAACACCGGTCGATATTCCCTCACCGATTTCATAGAGGGTAACGTAACGGTTAATATAAAGCGGAAGATTGTGGTCCACCGCCGCAAGGCCCGTAAACCAGTCCTCACAATAGATAACCCTTCCATTAAGCATAGTCATGTATTTGTATATGAATTCCGTTTTGGAAAATAAAGATACGCCACTTACCCAGTCCTCGGAAACCATGAGATTACGATAAATTCTTCTCTCATCCCTGTTTCTGTAAGCAACTATATCTCTCGGAAAATATTGTGATATCGACTCATATCCATCCATGGTTTTTCTGTAACCCTGCATAGCTCCGAAGCAATAATCACACTCGGTACGCTCCATAAAGTTTTTAACCGAACGAAGTGTATTCGGGGCATAAAGCATATCACCCGCACCGATGTGCTTTGTATAATACCCTTTTGCTTCCCTGAGTCCCCTTAAAAGATTCTTTACGGTACCAAGGTTTACCTCTGTTCCAAGGAGCTTGTAATCCACGCCCTTATCCTTTAAGTATGCATCGATTTCACCGAAATGATTATCCTTTGAGCAATCATCACATACTATAATTTCAAAATTTACTCTTTCCTGAAAAAGTACTGAATCAATAGTTTTACGAATCTGATCATAACTACTGTTGTAATTCATTACTATTACGGAAAATTCAATGTTATTGTCCATAATTATACCCTTACTTTTCCTTTCGTCTCATACCATTTATTCTTACGTCCGATATAAACCTTATATTCACCCGGTTCCAGTTTATCGACAT
>JAILOA010000191.1 GCA_024691065.1 Lachnospiraceae bacterium
TGCGCCGGAATTCTGCGCCGGCATTCTCTGCGATAAAAAGAATAATATACCAATCAATTCAAACAACCAGACTTATACCTTGATTTTTTTGCACCAATCTACCCCTGCTGCTTCGGTATATTTTTATACCTTACAATCTTCTTGGTTGTATTCTTTATAAATTCTTCCTCACGAAGCGTAAATGAAACAATCTGCTTATAAACAGGACGACCCTTATTCACCTTATTTATAAGCTCATCAAAATATTCGGTATTGCCCATAAACTCTTCCTCAGGGAAGATGGATGCAACGATTTTACGATTCTCTTCGTAAACCATAACCTCGTTAACCGCAGGATCTTTAAGTAAATCATTCTCCAGTTCCTCAGGAGAAATATTCTCGCCGTTACTAAGAATAATAAGATTCTTCTTTCTACCTGTTATAAAGATGAATCCATCCTCATCAACATAACCGAGGTCGCCCGTACTGTACCAGCCATCCTTAAGCACTTCATCGGTAGCTTCCTGATCCTTATAGTAGCCAAGCATTGTACTCGGACCCTTAAACTGGATCTCACCCTCTTCATTTGCCCTTACCAAAGTACCATCTATTACAGGACCGATACTTCCGTCCTTCTTATAATAATTCCTGTTAATGGACACACAAGGTGAACACTCGGTAGTACCATATCCATTCAAAATTTCAATACCAAATTTTCTGAAAGCAAATACATAACGCGGATCTAAGTAAGCACCACCGCTAATGATATACTTAAGTTCACCGCCAAATACATCTATAATATCCTTAAAGAACTTTCTACGCTTATCAATTCCAAGCTTCATAAGTATTGAACTTATCTTAAGACCTTTTTTAAATGTTTTCTCCTTACCGGTCTTCTTAACCGTATCCATAATCTGCTTGTAGAAGGTCTCGGTAAACAACGGAACCAACATCATAAGCGACGGCTTTGACTCCTGAAGATCTTCCTTTATTTTCTTCAGACTCTTATTCAGGAAAATCGGCATCTCATAATTAAATACCATAAGTACCGCTACATTTAAGCCAAATGCATGATGGAAAGGAAGAACCACAAGTGCATTACCGCCTTCGGGATAAAACATGCTGCAGCATCCGTTAATCTCATATGCGATATTGTAATGGCTAAGCATAACACCCTTGCTTCTGCCTGTCGTACCGGATGTGAAGAATATACAAGCGAGCTCATCAGGCTCCGGCTCATAAAACTCGTAATTCTCATAGTTTTCGGCCTCTGCATTCACTAAGTCCGTCAATGTCATATAAGACATACCCTCGATATTCTCGACAAGATCCCTGTAAGTCTTGGATATAAATACTGCATTTACATCAGCCTTATTTAAAAGCCACTCTATCTCATCCGCAGGAAGCTCCTTATCGGTCGGAACCGCTACATTTCCTGTCATAAGTATAGCAAAATAAGCAATCAGCCACTCGTAGGAATTCTCGCCGATTATGGCAATATGCTTGCCGGTACCGTACTTTTCCAAAACCACAACGGAGGCCTTTTGAACCTCCTTATAGACATCATTGTAAGTCTTATCAACGATATTCTTACCTTTTCTGAACCTGAATGCAATATTATCCGGAATGTTACGATTCTTCTGTTCCAACAAATCCTTAATACTGCTAATCTTAGGCACCACTTCATATAACGGATATTCTTTATTCTTCATTTTGTACCTCCAGTTAAGCCTTTTTCTTTTTTTTCTTCTTTTTCTTGAAGGATGTAATCTTCAACAGATATTTCATAATCCTCATACCACGTGTTATCGTAACAAAGATACAAATTGCAGTAACCACTACAACACTTACGATAAACATAAGTATATTAAAGCATCCCTCCGGTGCACCAAATATAGACATACCATAAAAAATCCAGGCTATTATAACCCATTGAAGCAAATAGAATGGCATAATAAATGTCGATATCTTCAACATAAAAGCCATAAACTTCGATGCGCCGATTATCTTACATAAATAATAAACCAAACATATAAGTATAAGCGCAAAACATATTAACAATATAACATTCGGAAAATCGGTAATATAGTCATTTACCGGTGAAATAACAACTTTGATTATATCTATATCATAGTTATACAAAAAAATCGTAAATGCTATAAGCAATGTAACTGAAAAATCCAGTGTACGCTTCATAAATATTTCACGTTTTTCTTCATCGGATTTTTTTAGAACCTCACCCAAAAGAACACCGACACAAGGGAATATCAACCATGACAACAACGGAAAACAACTCGTTTCATCTACATAAACGATATTACCGACCAATGCCGATACAATTTCATTTTTTATATACTTACCTGTAACAGGAGTCAGGAATGTATTAAGCGACAGCGTCAATACGCTAATCAACATTATTCCCGCCGTATCAAGTTTTAATTTCTTTAGAAATGAATAGGCAATGAAAAAGAGTCCTACAAAATAATAAATATCAGAGACCAGACAAAATGAAATGTCATCTACTAACTTATCTCCGGTAACAATCGACTCAATAACTCCCGGTATAAACCAACGTACAATATTTAAAATTGCCCCGATCAAAAGAAATTGAATTCCGTTTTTCCTGATAATCTTTGGAGAGGCAGCACTGCCACCAATTCCAAATCCCATACAAATCATAAATAAAGACGGACCGAATACACAAAGACCAATAATAGGTGTAGAGAATTCTATAAGTCCCTTTGTAGCAACCCCGGCTTCCATAGCCTCTTCCATAATATGTACCGCCGGCAAACCAAGAATAGCCATAGCCTTCAATAGATCAAATTCACCAAACCTGACAAGCGGTTTCTTCTTGTCAGCACCTTGTTCTCCCATAAATCAATACTCCTCTAATCCCTTATTTTAAAGGTTTATTTCTTTTTCAAACACACTTATATAATTATGTCACATTTTATTATTTCAGTCAATAGAGGATAAATATTATTACTGTTTTGCATTAATAATGTTTACATTAAAAAAGGGGCCGCATCTTTCGACGTGGCCCGATGAAATATAATCATATTAAGTTAAATATAATTATTTTACAATATCCATTAGGATTAACAAAACCCCACCCCGATGAAATCAGGATTTCTTCCTTGAAATGATTAATACAATCACTACAACTACAACCACTCCCGCTCCGATTCCGATTGGAATAACAGGATTTACGGACTTCTTTTCTTCCGATGTAGTGGTAGTCGTTACATTTGTAGTAGTGCTGTCCCCACCGCTTGTTGCCGTATCTTCGGATGAAGTCTCATCCTCAGCGACTGCCGCCTCGTTATCATAATCAAAGCCTGCAACCGTAAAGGTTATGGAAATCTCTTCACCTGTAGCACCTTTTAGTAGCGGACATCCGCCTCCACCTGTAGTGGTTTCCTGCACGCCCTGCTCTTTCAGCAACGATACAAGCTCCGGACGCCAATGATTTATACAAAGGAGAACCTTACCGCCCTCAAGATACTTATCCTCATCTTCCATAAATCCTTCTTCAAATGTAGCGATTTCCTTGCCGTTAACCGTAAATGATACATCAGAAAATGTAACCGGCGCTGCCTTTGGTATATTCGTTGTCACATAAAGCTGTGATATATCGGTCTCACCCGCAAAATCCGCTCCTGTAAGAGTCACTGTATAAGTACCGTTTCCGGCAAGCTCTACATCAGTGAATTCACCGTCAAAGGTCTGGCTGTCACCCGCCGGATCCGCCGCAAAAAGAGTAGCGAAATCATCATTCTCGTATGCCGGATTAAGACCTTTATCAAAGTATGCCATACGGTTTATCCATGTCAGTGTACAGGTCTGAATACCCATTGCAGCCTGATAAGTACCGTTTGGATCAAACTTAGCTTTCTTCTTTTTGGCAAGCGCCG
>JAILOA010000442.1 GCA_024691065.1 Lachnospiraceae bacterium
TAACAATAATGTAGATAAGTTAATTAACGATAAGAAAATAATACTTGCCAATTCCGAAGAAGAAATAAATAAGAATGTTTCAAATATAATGCATACAAAGGGATTTAACAGGTTACTTAGAATGTATGACAGAGATCAGCTTATTGAAATGGCTAAGAAAACAAATGAAGCAAATATTCAAAACGGAAATAAGCTTCTTAAGTCTTATGCAAGTATGAGCGCAGATCCGGTAAAAGAAAACAGGTTGACTAAAAGAGGAAAGCAGCATGAATTGTTTAGCACTTTATTAAAAGGTTATTTTAATACCCAGGATGGAAATATTAAAGCCGCCTTTGAGAGTTATGACGCTGTCGGTGCATTATTGCAAACTTATGCTGACAGACAAAAAAGAGAAATATCCCGTAACCAGGTAGAGTCAATTTTAAAGGTCCTTGTGAAAGCATCCAATACGTTTGATAAGTGTGATGTTAACAATATGAATGAGGTAGAGCATGAAACCTTTAAGAAAATGAGAAAGCTTATATCCAAGGATATTAAGGTTATTTATGATGCGCTTAATTCAAACAAGGATAAGGAAAACTTTAATTTGAATGAAGTTTTTGAACAGTCAAGAGGTTTAAATGTAAAAATTCAGAATAAGGATTTAGAAAAAGTCGGTAATTCCGTATCAAACAGAATTCACATTGTTGCAAGAGATTTTAACGGAAAATCCATTGATGGATATTTTACGGCACATGACCCTGAAAATTCAGGCTTTAATGCAGTAAATAAGTTTATAGAGGCTCAGGCAAATGACGATGTTGTAAAAAGAGATGTTTTAAAATTTTTATTAAATAAGGATTCGGAATATACCAAAAAATTCAACAGTGTTACAAAGGAGAAGCTTAAACTTAAAAAACCGGACGATGTAATTGCATTATTTAAATCCAAGGAAGAGCTTGAGAAAACGTTTAAAAAGCCTTTGGAAAATGATTTTAAAGCTTTTATAAATAAATATAATTACAAAAAAAACAGTACAAAATACAATAAGGCGGTTGAACTTTTCGATAATTACAAGAAATTTAATAAGGATTTATATACGTTATTAGAAGGTTCAAAACTTTTAAAGGACGCAAATAATACAGCATTATATAATAATAGATTGAAAATTGATGATAACACAAATGTTGATAAAAGAAATTCCGCAATGAGTATGGTATCCGAACTTTTGGGTTGTGATAAACTGCTGGCTAAGTCCAGAAATATGAGCTTAAAAATCGGAGATAAAAACTATAAAGGTACATTTATGGAAAAGGCAGACGGTGAAGATATAAATACATTTACCGTTGAGTCAAAGATGATTGATTTAAATGTATCTCAAGTTGATGATTCACCTTCTCTTATTTCCGATATTGCAAATATGCAGATTATCGATTATATATGCGGTAATGTAGACAGGCATACAGGTAATTTTCTCTACAAATTTGAAACAGTAGAAACCGAACAGGGACAGAAAACCAAGGTTGTAGGCATTAAAGGAATTGATAATGATTTTTCTTTTCTCTCAGATCTTCAGAAAAAGAATAATAATACCGGAAACCTTGTTCCTTTGGAAAATATGCTTATTATTCCTAAGAAGACAGCTGATTATATATTGCAGTTAGATGTCAATGTTCTAAGGGGGATGCTTGTAGGATACGACCTTACTGCAGTGGAGGTAGATAAGGCGGTAAACCGTTTCAATGATGTTAAGAATGCAATTATTGACGGTATTAATTATTACAAGGATAAGGATGTTGAAAAAATTGAAAGGGGACATTTAAAGATTGTTGATGACAATGAAATGAAAGAGCTTCATTTGTCGGATTTGACATTGCCTGAATTACAAAACAAAAAATCACCTAATCAGTTTACTATAGTATTCAATGTTGCCAATGAGGGTTTGGATGATGATGCCATAAAAAATGAGTGGCAGGATGTCAATAAATATATTGTTGAGTCATATAAAGAAGAGGATAAAGTACATAACTATCTAAAACAAATAAAGACCATAAAAAAGAAGGAGCTTTTACATGAAAATCTTTATAATGATATGATAACAAGATGTACAACCTTTAGTAACAGGATTAAAAATGCTAACAAAGCTCAATATATTAAAGTGAACAATGAAAAAGTAATAAATAAAGGATTCAGAGATTTGACGAATGAATCTCTTACTGCATTAGCAGGAATTAAAACATTTATTACAAATACCAAAGATAAACCCAATTTATCACAGGAAGATCTTAAGGCGTTGGAAATAGCTGAAGAGTACAAAAAAACCGTTGAAAAATTAAACAGTACATATAATAAAATTAATAATAAGATTCTAAAATGTGATAATATAGCAACCCATAAAATTTCAAATGGTGCTGAGGTTTTAATGGCTTATAATGCAGTGAAAACGGCAAAGAATGATAGAGATGATACCATTAATGATATTAAACCGCTTAATATTGAAACTCTTGAGGGCAGGCTTATTACTGATGAAATTTTATTAAAGAAAAATGTTACGAGAGTTAAAAATAAAGAAAATATTTTACCGCCTCATAACAGTAAAGCTGATTTGGTAATCAATAGTTTATCTCTTGACTCCAGACGTTTATTTATTAATTTATCTAAGCAGGCAAAATTAAATAATTATAACTTAAATAAAGAGGATGGAATTAAAACTATTGAGATACTAAATGCTAACAGTGTTTTGAGAAGCATTATTGAATCCGATCCGAATAATAAAGCCTGGGAGAAGCTTTTGGGTAATCCTGAATTATTGGAGCAAACAAGAAATAATCTTATTACTCGTTGGAGAACTGACAGTAGCGAAAAGTGGAATGCTTTAAATGAGAAAATCTTTTCGAATCTTCAGAAAAGTATGAATGCTGTTAACTCATTTGAACCTGATTATATTACCGATGAAGTTAAGAATGATATTAATGTATTCAATAGATATTCAAAGAAAGGAACCGGATATTCAGATATAAAAATCAGTAAGATAATGTCACTTGAAAATATTGATGAATATACTATTAATCAAACATTAGTTTCAAAACCGGTAGAAAATGAGAAAATTAAGGCCGGTGAATTATCTAATGAAAAAAGAATTTTAACAGATACTTTAAATAATAAACTTAATACTAATGTCAATAAAGTACAAAATAAAGGACTTTAATTAAGAAAGGATGATGTTATAATGCCCAAAAAAACTTATTTATTCAGCGACATAGATAATATTGTTAAAATGTATACT
>JAILOA010000465.1 GCA_024691065.1 Lachnospiraceae bacterium
ACATTTGTACTTTGCCATCGTAACCTCCTAATTATTTCATTGATTTTGTCTAAGATTTATTCCTGACACCATTATATAATAACAGGGGTTAATAATCAAGTTGAATTTTATAAACTAATTTTCATATTTATCCAGAACTTTTCCTTACGGCGTAGCTCATCTCTATTCTCTTCCCGATAGAATCGTAGTCAGCTTTTTCGCTTGCCTGGAACCCTTCTTTTCTGCTGATCTTCCTCATCTCTATTTTCTTCCCGGTAGAATCGTAATCAGCTTCTTCGCTTGCCTAGAACCCTTCCTTACGGCGCATCTTCCTCATCTCTATTCTCTTCTTTGCAGAATCATAATCTGCCTTTTCTCCTTCGGTTTCAGGCACAATATCATAAGGAACCGGGCTCGGCTTACCGTTTTTATCTATGCAAACCTCCGTAAAATAAGCCCTGTTGATTACATTTCTATAACCGGATACCTTGTCCTCCACATACACATCGGCACGAACTTCAATAGATGTATTCCCGACATGTGTTACTCTCGCAACTACCACAAGGACATCCCCCACGTAAACACCCTTTTTAAATTGCAGATCATCCACCGCCGCTGTTGTTACCTCGCAGCCACTGTGGCGAAGCGCGCAAAGCCCTGCCACCTCGTCCATCCATTCCATAAGACGTCCGCCAAACAATCGTCCTGCAGCATTGATATCTTCATACCTTACCATCTTGATCCATTCTGTGTATGAATCACTCACTTTTTTACTACCTTTTTCGTGCATAATATTTTCCCCTCTCATATTTTAAATTCACCGGCCGAGCCGGCACACTACTATAATCACGTTAGCTATAATTATAGTTCTCATATAATCATAACGCATCAGCCGGGCCGGCCATTTCTCTCATTTTGAGAACATTCTAAGCATAAAATGTTTCCATTGTATCCAGCTTTAAAACCGACACCTTTCCACCCTCGCTGATATGACCACCACCGGTATCAACATCGATAAGATTCTTTCTAACCAAAACCTCCGGCTTATAACCCTCCAACTTTAAAGTTGGCTGATGCCCGACAATTATGGTTTTATCAAATTTTACATTTGGTACATAATGAACATCCACAGAACATAAATGTTTTAATGGTCCTGCTTTTTCATAACCGGATTTAATGGAACCAACTACATTTATAATTGTATCATCCGACTCGTAAACTGCATATTTCTCAAGAAATCCGGAGTGTGTAAGGACATATTCTTTGCCATTCAGTGTGATTTCTTCGTAAATCGGCATTTTCTTAATATTCTCCAACAAGGCCTGTCTCTTCTCGTCGGTAAGTAAATTCAACTCTTTCAGAGTATTGCTTCCTCCCCAATCAGACCATTGTTTATATGATAATTTCTGCTCCATATACAATTCGCAAAAAAGCTCATGGTTCCCCTTTAGCATATGAACATGTCCGGGATACTTCTCGCTCATCTTCAGTATATCAAAGAAAAGCTTGATGCTACCACTTCCTCTATCGAGAATATCTCCTAAATGATAAAGGACATCCGTGCTCAAATCTATCTTTGATTTTTTTAATACTTTCCTAAACTTTGCAGCACTTCCATGTGTATCACTCGTAACAAATACAGCCATCCCCCACTCCTTTCTGGTGTTTTTCACTCTTCAAATCCATAAAATTCGCATGCATTTTTATAGGTTACTCTCATCACTTCTTCAGGTGTAATGCCTTTTAGCTCGGCAATCTTATCAATCACCTTAAAAAGCGTCATAGAGTTTACAAGCCTTTTGTCACCAGTCTCGAAATGCTGATAAGGTGCATCTGTCTCCACCAAAAGCTTTTCGAGAGACATATTTTTTACCATATCTATAAAGCCTTCATTTGCTCTGTCTCCGATAGCTCCGCCTATTCCAAAATATTTAATGCCAACATTTGCATCCAAAAATGCATTTGCTATCTCTAAATTTGAACAAAAGCAATGCACCACAGCTCCGAACTCTATCGGGTGCTCCTTCATAATTTCTATTGCATCATAAAATACTTCGCTGTCCTC
>JAILOA010000467.1 GCA_024691065.1 Lachnospiraceae bacterium
ATATTATTGTTATTAAAATAGAATTCTTATTTACAAATTCCGCTACTATATCTGTACTGTTATTCCCTGCAGCTGTTAATTTACCTATTCTATTCATAATATCATTGCTTTTAACTACCATAAAACCGATAGAAACAACAATCTGAATCAGCAATACATACAAAAAAACAAGTATTCCTTTTATTGTATATCTAATCTTAACACCTTTACTTATAACATCGGTATTATAATCACTCATAAATCATTATCACCTGCCCAATTAATCAGAAAGAGCTATTATTACTTTCATAACAATAGCTCTTTTGTATTTTATTTAATAAAATTATAACTTTGCATTTTATTATTGCTTTTTATTATTATTTAAAAAGCTTGGAATATTATATTGTCTTCTTACAGTATTCTCAGGTCTTGGAGCCGGGCGTCTGTCCATCGGTCTGCTTTGTTCCACGTTATTTACAGGAACATCTGTCACTTCGGTTCTTGTTGGATCAGGACTAAGCTGAACATTCTGACGTCTTACACTTCCGGCAGGATTAGATCTCAATGTACTTCCCTGATAAGGTACATTTGTTCTCTGTGGCTGTGGTTGTCTCTCTTCTGCAGGAGTAGCCTCAGGTTCAGCCTCTTCCTTCTTTGCTGTACTTGTAAGCTCTTTCTTATTATTCTCAGGCATTCCTGTTGCAATAACAGTAATTCTGACCTTATCCTTCATATCATCTCTTGAACATACACCGAGGAATGTATCAAGATCATCTATATCACCGACAACCTCATTGAGAGCCATAACTGCTTCCTGAGCTTCCCAAACAGAAACATCACCGGTAATATTGATAATAACTTCGCTTGCACCACTGATGGTTGTCTCAAGAAGTGGATTATTAATAGCACTTTCCATAGCAGCCATACAACAATTCTCACCTTCGGCCTCACCGATACCGAGATGAGCAATACCCTTGTCTGTCATAACAGATACAACATCAGCGAAGTCAAGGTTCATAGTAGCATCCTGCTGGATGATATCCGTGATACCCATAACACCGAATCTGAGAATCTCATCAGCCTTATGATAAGCTTCCTCAAAACCGGTCTTACGACCCATATCAGAAATCTCAAAAATTCTATCATTAGGAATTACAATCAATGTATCTACAGCTTCACGAAGCTTTGCAATACCTTCTCTTGCATTCTTCTTTCTACGGCCGCCTTCAAATGTAAACGGTTCTGTAACTACGCCGACTGTAAGAATTCCTCTGTCCTTTGCTATCTTGGCAATTACAGGAGCAGCTCCGGTTCCTGTACCGCCACCCATACCACAGGTAACGAAAACCATCTGCACTCCGTCAAATAACTTATCAATATCTTCTCTATTTTCCTCAGCTGCCTGTTGGCCCTTTTCAGGTCTTGCTCCGGCACCGCGACCCTGGGTTACCTTCTCACCGATAACCATACAAGGAATACCTTCCTCTTCACAACGATCAAGTACCTGCTTATCGGTATTGATACAAATGAAACGAACGCTCTTAATTCCGTCCTTAAACATTCTCTCAACAGCGTTATTACCGCCGCCACCGACACCAACAACTAAAATCTCAACCAGCTCTTTCTCTACTTCCTGCTTTACCTCTAACAACCTCTTTCCCTCCTTAATAATGGATATCATCATATAACTGTCAAAGATATAAAATTATATTGGATACAAATTCCCAAAATACATAACTCAACAATATATATAATATACATAAATAGCATATAAATCAACTATTTTTTTAAATTTTTATTACAAAATTACGTCAAATTCCGCTTTTTTTTAATAAAACAAAAAATATCCACTCCATCCTTAAATCCATATAATTTAAGTTTTACATATATTATTTCCTTCATCAGTCATCCGGCTGCAATATTATTTTATCGCCCGAAACAAAGTCCTTCATATCTATGGTACCTTTAAGCTTTTTCTTATTGATTTTATCCAGTACATAAGATAATGCAGCCATTTCATCATCGTAATGATCTTTATTTCCGAAAATAACCTTTACATTTTCGGTTTGCATAATAATTTCATTTTGCTTTGTTTTCAATTGTTTTACATCAATTTCATAATACCTGATAAGTGTTGTCAGATTTATAAGCCTTTTTAAAATAGACTTATCGCTGACATCCGGCTCCTCTCCCACAGTAAAGGAATTAACATCAACGCCCGTAATGACCGTTACATTTTCCTTTGTATTAGGTAAACATTCAATAACTATGCCGTTGTTATCCATATATGCATATTGATTCATGGAATATATACATGCACTGACGTCTTTTTCATATATTATAAATGTAATCGAATGGATATTGTTAAACTTAAGCTTTACCTTTGAAGCAAAAGGCATCTCTTCGGTACCTTTTATCTTATTTTTCAGAAATAAGTACAATGTATTGTAAGAAAATTTATCCTTCATCTGAGCCTGAATCACTTCATTGTCGGTATACATAGAACTGCCTTCAACCTTGATTCGATTTATTTTAATATTAAAAAAACATACAGCCCCAATCCCTAATATACAACCTATTATAACTAATACAACTAATAGCTTTTTCATATTCAACTCCTATTATGATTCATGCCTCAAAGATTTCGATATAAGCAAAACAACAGCGATTTCTATTAATTGAAACGAGGTTGCTGTTCCGCCGGAGCTTATGAACGGAAGCGAAATTCCTGTATTCGGCATGGTATTAGTTACCACGGCAATATTAAATACTACCTGCAAGCCCATATGTATCATTACACCGTAACAGAAAAACGTTTCAAATATACTCCTCGCATAACTTCCTATTACCTTAATTCTCCATATCAGGAACATAAACATCAATACTATAACCGCTCCGCCGACAAGTCCGAGTTCTTCGCAAATTACGGCAAAAATCATATCATTGGACTTCATAGGCAGTGTTTTCTTCTGAACTCCCTTTCCTATACCTGTTCCCGTAAGGCCTCCGTTCGCTATGCAATATAATCCCTTAAGTGGCTGGGAATTGGCAGCTTCATAACTGTCTAAATCATAATTTTCTATCTCAAACCATTTTTCAAATCTTCCGCCACGATAACTGTTGGAAAAGTTTAATGCAAGGACTATGGCTCCGATTCCAAGAATTATCATAATTATATAAAACGCTCTTGTTTTACTTGCAATAGCACACATTAATACACCGATACCAAACACAATTACGGCGGAACTCATATTTTCGATACCTACTAAAACAGTCGGTATTCCTATATAGACTAAAATCCAAAACAGTCCGTTCCAAGTCTTAAAAAATCTCCTGGCATTCTTTTTAACATTCCTGCCATACATACATAAGCTTTCCACAAAGCCATATTCACCCACATTAGCAAAAATAATATGGAAGCTGAAAACAGAAAGAATTGTTTTACCTAATCCCACGAAAAACTTCTTAGTATCAACATTTACATCCTGAGGTCTTTCATAGATAATAGAAGCTATGAAAAATATAATTGCAATCTTTGTAATTTCAACAGGCTGAAATTCGCCCAATCCCGGAACATATAACCATCTCTTTGCTCCGTTATGCTCTACACCGATAACAAATACAGATGCCTGAAGAGCTAAAGCAACAACATATACAAATCCCGGAAAACAAAAGATATCTTCTGCTATTAACCTCATTCTTCCCTTTAAATTATCATAAGTATTTCTTTTCTTTAAAAGGTCAAAAGGCATCTTGATTCCCGATAAAACAAGAATAGCAAAAAAGCCCAGGCCAAAGCCCTTAAGCTGGGATTTGACACTCGCTTCACCACCTATACTGTATAACATTATTAAACCAAAGATTGATATACCGGTTATAATAGCCAACAAAAGAAAATCATATCTGGAGCGAAAAGGTAGCTCTGCCTGAGAGTCCGAAACCCTTCTGCTATCTTTCTTTCTGTCAGATGCTTTTCTGTTTTGCGCCAATGCATTGCTTTCTGCCATACCTTTTTCCTTTCAATAATCTTTCTAAAGAGCATTTACATAATCCTTAAAGAGTTTTCCTCTTTCTTCGTAGCTTTTAAACATATCCCAACTTGCGCAGGCAGGCGAAAGAAGTACAGCCCATCCGCTCTCTGCAAGTTCCTTTGATTTAGCTACCGCTTCCTCTAACGAATCTACCTTGTATACATTTTTAAAATCATATTTAAATGCAGTTTCCTTGATTTTGTCAGCTGTTTCTCCGATGAGCACCAAAGCCTTAACTTTGTCTTTAAAACTCATAATCCATTCATCATATTCCGACTTTTTATCATATCCGCCACCGATTAAAACAACCGGGGTAATCATTGCCTCAACAGCTTTAATGGCCGCATCCGGGTTAGTTCCCTTTGAGTCATTGTAATACTTTACACCGTAAGCTTCTCTTACAAATTCTATTCTATGCTCTACTGCATTAAATTCCTTTATTGCATGTCTTATCTTATCGATAGGAACTCCCGCATGCATTGCGATAGCTACGGCTGCCATTACATTTTCATAATTATGCATTCCGAGAAGCTTCATATCGTGGATGGTACATACATTTATTTCTTCACCGTTCTCACGATAAATAATATCCTCTCCTCTTAAGAATACACCTTCCTCCAATTCGGTAGCTGAACTGAAATAAAAAATCTTTGCCTTCACTTCCGATGCCTTTTCTCTGATTAATTTATCCTCATAATTTAATACACATATATCATTTTCATCCTGATTGGCAGTAATATCAAACTTTGCGGCAATATAATTTTCCATTGTATGATGTCTGTTTAAATGATCCGGAGTAATATTTAATATTGCACTTACCTTCGGTTTAAAATCCTCGATTGTCTCTAACTGAAAACTTGAAACCTCAGCAACAGTTATACTTTCATCTATCATCTCATGAGAATATTCCGTATACGGAAGTCCGATATTTCCGACTACAAATGTACTCTCATATTGTTCTTTCATTATTTCTCCGACAAGAGATGTAGTTGTTGTTTTACCGTTTGTTCCGGTTATTGCAACAAGTTCACCCTTAGCTGTTTTATATCCAAGCTCAAGCTCTCCCCAGATTTTTATTCCGTTTCTCCTGAGAGTATCTACCATAGGTATATCGGTAGGTACTCCCGGACTTAATATAGCTATATCAATATCCGATAAATCAGCCGGAAGCTCTCCGACAACTATATCCCCTGCAAAGCTTTCCGGAAGTTTTTTTCTTATCTCATTAACAAGAGCCTTTTCATTTCCGTCAAATAAAATTATTTTTTTCGCATTTTCTTTCATCAAAAGCTTAACTGCGGCTATTCCGCTGATTCCCGTTCCGACTATTATAAATCCATTACTTTCAAATTCCGGTTTCACTTCTATTTCCTCCTAAATTTTCGATTTGTTTCAGATTACTTTATCATATATGCTTTCCGGCCTTTCCCAATCCGCAAAAATTTACCGGTTGCCTTCAGTAATCATATCAAGCTGATTCTACCAACCTGAAAAACCACTCAATTACATTTATTTTATATAATATATAACAAAAGCTAAAATCGATCCTATAAGTGATACTATAGTAAATACGGTAACAACTTTAGTTTCCTTCCATCCACCCTTTTCATAATGATGATGAATAGGTGCCATCCTGAAGATACGCTTTCCATGTGATATTTTAAAATATCCAACCTGCAAAATAACGGAAACACTTTCCATAAGATATATAAAACCAAACAATATAATAAATATTTCCACATGTAAAATGCATGCACAGGCTGCAACAAAACCGCCAATTGCAAGCGATCCGGTATCTCCCATAAATACCTTTGCAGGATAGTGATTATAAATCAAAAATCCAATCAATGCTCCAAGCATAGCTACCGCTGCAACGCTTACAGGTGAAGCATAACCTGCCGAACTAAAGAAATAAGCTTTTTTAAGCATTCCCATTAAGCACAGACAAACAGCCACAGGAAGAGATACAAAGGATAATAAACCATCCAGTCCATCTGTAAGATTGGTACCGTTATCCGTTCCGAGAAGCACTATCAATAAAAATATAACGAATATAACCATAGGTACCAAAATCATATTTTCCATAAATGGAATCTTAATATAATTTGCGGCATAGTTCACATCTATACTCTTGCCCCAGATAATTAATAATGCAATAAATGCACCGGTTACAATAAGTTGGGCCGTAAGCTTTCCAAGTACGCTTAAGCCCTCATTATTCTTTTTCTTAATCTTAAGAAAATCATCTAAAAATCCTACAATTCCATATCCTACAGTCAATAACAATATAATTATTATTCCCTTTATGAAACTGTCTTTGTAAGAATACCCTGTTTCGGGAATCATCACATTATCACCGGTCTGAACCATTATTACAGCAACTATACAGGAAATCAAAAATCCCAATATAATACATACACCACCCATAGTCGGTGTTCCTGCTTTTTTCTTGTGGGATTCCGGTCCCTCTTCCCTGATATATTGTCCGAATTTGAGTTTATGAAGAACCGGTATAGTAAATTTCTCACTTATCGCAGTTACCAAAAATGATATTATAAAAACAATAAAAAGCATCAAATAATCTGAATTCATTATATTTTTTCCTCTCATTGAACAACTGTGGTATCTGTTGTTGTCCCGTCCGTCGTTCCGGTATCTGTTGTTGTTCCGTCCGTCGTAGTAGTACCGTCTGTTGTACCGGTATCCGTTGTTGTTCCGTCTGTTGTACCGTCCGTTGTTGTTCCGTCCGTCGTTGTCCCGTCCGTCGTTCCGGTATCCGTTGTTGTTCCGTCCGTCGTTCCGGTTTCAGCTGTAGTACCGTCTGTTGCTTCGCTATTCTTCTTCCTCTCACCTGCAACATTGTAACTGGAATCTGCATAACCACCCTCAGGTGCACCTTCATAAAGGTTTCCTTCAATAATTGACGGTAATGTAATCTTTGTCTTTTTGCCTGTTCCGTCATCCACAACTTCCTCGGTAGGATAAATATCAAGCATCGGTAATACATCAGCTAAAAGCTCACTTGCAAAACTTGTAGCATAGGTTGAATTAGCCTGATTATCAGTTTTTGGCTCATCAATTACTACATAACATACAAGCTCAGGATTATCCTTCGGCACGCATCCGATAAATGATACAAGATAATTACCTTTTCCTGTAGGATGCTTCTCGGCAGTACCTGTTTTACCGCAAATCTGATAACCGCTTACCTGTGCAGGTTTTGCAGTACCTTCATTAACTGTGGAAAGCAAATAATCACATATATACTTACTGGTTTCTTCGGTAATTGTTCTTCTCTCACCGACTGTCTCATAACTCTTTACAACAGCATCATCTTCATTTGTTATTTCTTTCATTAAATGAGGCTTATAATATATGCCACCGTTTACCACTGAAGAAAAACCTGCCGCCATCTGAATCATTGTAACAGTTTGGCCCTGACCAAAGCTTGATGTCGCAAGCTCTACAGGCCCCATAGTCTTTGTATTAAATGTATTGCCGGCACCTTCTCCCGGAATATCAATCCCGGTAAGATTTCCCATACCAAATGCCTTATTATATTTTACAAATTTTGTTACTCCAAGAGCAGCACCCATCTGCATCAATGCGTCATTACAGGAATACATAAGAGATTGTCTGAGTGTAATAGCACCATGACCGCTTCTTGCACTACATCTGATATAAGTACCCGAAACATCCTCTCCACCGCTACAAACGTAGGTAGTCGAGTCCAAAGCCTTTGCTTCGTCCATACATGCTGCAACCGTAAAAGGCTTAAATGTAGAACCCGGCTCATACTCATCACTGATGCAGAAACATTTCCAAACAGCACTGAGCTTAGCGGAATTTGTAAGCCCCTTTCTCTGATCCTTTGTATAATGACTTTTAATGTAGTCATTCAAATCAAAGCCGAATTTATCGGGATTATTCAAATCATATACAGGATCCGACGCCATAGCTATTATTTCACCGTTGTTTGGATTCATAAGTATAACGCCTATATTCTTAGAACCCATATCATCCTCAAATTTTGCTATATGCTGTTCAACAACTCCCTGTACATTTACATCTATTGTACTGACTATATTATTACCGTTAACTGCCTCTTTGGAAGACTCTTCATACTCCGAACCGGCCTTATAATAGCGGTAACTCTTACCGTTTTCACCGTTTAATTCATCATTGTAAGAAGCTTCTATACCAAAGGCACCTACATTGTCATCTGATGATATACCTATCAAATCTGCCGCAACAGTCTTATATGGATAGTATCTGGTATATCTTTCTTCAAATGTAACGCCCCCTATTTCACTTCCGTATTCTTCCTGAAGCGCTTTACTGTCATTTATCTCATTCTTTTTTTCTTCGAATTTTTTCTTTTTCTTAAGGCTTAAACCCTGATATTTCTTAGGCATCTGATAGTATTTTGATGTAGGATCCTCATCTATCGCATCCTCAATCATACTTTCGTTTATGTTAAATACCTCATTTAAAAGCTTTATCGTGCCGTCATAATAATCAGCTTTATCATTCTCATCCAAATCCGCAGTAAGAATACTCGGATCGATAATCATATCATAAACACGTTTACTTTCGGCAAGCACATTACCGTTTCTGTCTTTTATGGCGCCTCTTCTGTATTTGACGCTTTTTCCGACATAACTCACTTCCGAAAGAACCTGTCTTTTATAATCATCACCGTGAACAATAAGGATTCTTCCCGCATTTGCAAATACAACGATTGAAAAAACAATCATCAAAATAAAGAAAATATTGGCATTACCGACCATTTTATCGGTAACTAACTTTAAATTTCTTAATGAATCCCTTCCTTTTTTCTTTTTCTGTTCCTTCTTTAACCTTTTTTGCTCATCTCTCTTCTTTTTAAGGTTATCTTTACGTTTTTTCTCTCTTATAAGCTGTTCTCTTCTTAAATCCTCTTTGTTTCCTGCCCTGTTCGAGGCATTATTCCGGGAAACACTACCGGTAGCTTCACCTCTTCTTCCGGCATTAGAGTTACCTCTGCTTCTTTTAGGATTCGTTCGTGAATCAGGTATTTCGGAATTTACTCTTCTTGAATTTGTATTTCCCGATCTGTTACTTGAACCGCTGCGTCTGTCACTACGGTAATCACGACTGTCAGAATAATCACTTCCGGAAGATGTATTTCTGTTCCTGTTAACGTCTCTATAGTTTGAATTTCTGCTTCTGCCGGAATCCCTATATTCTGTATTTCTGCTACTGCCATCTCTGTAACCGGAGCTTCTTTTTCTTGAATTATTATTACTGCTTCTTGTCCTTCTGGCAGATCTGTTAGAATTACCATTTATATAATCAGTATCTGCTTCGGGAAATAAACCCCTCTTTAATTCACCGTCATTTCTTTTGTTAGGGTTTTTAACGGATCTTTTCCTGTTACCGGCAGCTCTTTTACTTTTTTTATTTCTATTAATTCTATCACTCATAAACAATCATTCCCATTTCATATTAATCATTTTTAAGTATCATTTCACCTGCCGCCATTTCTATGGCAGGTAAAAATTATATTCATATGAAATAATAAAAGAATTACTCAAAAAATATAAATACAACCCTCTTATTATCAATGTTTTTCGAAATATTGTCAACAGTCTCTTATGGCACTTTGAGCCATGCTAAATTTCCGCATGGCCCAAGTAATTATTTATTAATTTGATACATCTGAATATTGTCTTACAACATCACTCTTCTGATTTTTATATTTATAAATCTTATTATTTTCAGCTCTCACCATACCGTATTTATTTACTGCGGTATTGTATATCTGAGACAAGTCTATCTTATCATTAATAGCACTCATTTTATCGGTTTGAATTCTCTTTGCTTCCTCATTTTCAATCTGAAGAGCACTGATTTGTGAACGAAGGTCATCTATCTGATTCTGTTTATCAACAAATCGATAAATTGAAATCGTAACAAATAACATCAATGCTATTATAAACACATAACTTGCTCCGCCTAAAACTACAGTCTTAAGACGTTTTTGTTGTCTTTTCTGCGGTCTCGGTTTTACCTCAACTTCAGGTTTTGGTTCCGGAATGGCTTCAACTTTTCTTACCGCGTTTCCGGATATATATGTATAATCCTGAATATTTGATACTTTTACGGACTTCTCCATCATTTCATTTTCTCTTGAATATGAGTATCTTCTTTGTCTTTTAGCCATATAAAAGCCACCCTTTCCCCAGATTTTTATAATATAATAAAGTATCTTATATTGAATACACTTCAATTATGGGTTTTTAACTGCATAACCAACATAAGATACTGTTACTTTCGCTGGCGACGCCCGCATACGACCGCGTCGCCATCACGTTTTCGACATAGCCACCTGATCCCCCTAATCCGGTATTGCTATTTGAATTCAGAGATTTTCGTCCCTTTCCGTTTAGGACAAAAGTCCCTATATATGTTCAAATATCCGAAGTTTAGCACTCTTCGAACGCGGATTCTCTTCAATCTCCGATTCGCGAGGCATAATCGGTTTACGTGTTACCAAATTCCCTTTGCTCTTTCTTCCACATACACACACAGGTAAATCCGGAGGGCATGTGCATGGTGGATTTGCTGCATTTTTAAATGCATTCTTCACTATCCTGTCTTCTAAGGAATGAAAGGTTATGATGCATAATCTTCCTCCCGGAGACAAACTATCAATCATACTGTTAATCGTGTTTTCCAAAACATCAAGCTCACCGTTTACTTCTATTCTAAGAGCCTGAAATGTTTTCTTTGCAGGGTGTCCACCCTTCTTTCTAAGCTTCATCGGAATACTCTCACAAATAATTTCCGACAGCTCATGTGTAGTTTCAATTTTTTTCTTTTCTCTTTCGAGAACTATGTGTTTTGCAATATTATTTGCAAAACGATCTTCACCGTACTCGCGAATGATGCGGGCAAGTTCCTCTTTGGAATATTCATTCACCACCTGCAGCGCACTTAAATCACTGCTTCTGTCCATTCTCATATCCAGTTCAGCATCAAAGCGATATGAAAATCCTCTTTCCGGATTATCAAACTGGTAGGATGATACTCCCAAATCCAAAAGCATTCCATCGACCTTATCGATGTTATACTTTTCCAAAATGTTTCTAAACTCGCCATAATTACCATGAACCACATGAATTTCAGGTAAAAAGGCCGCAAGTCGCTCAGCAGAAACCTTAATAGCGTCTTCGTCCCTGTCAATACCGATAAATGTACCATTTTTATTCAATTTCTCACAAACACCCCTTGCATGTCCTGCACCACCGAGTGTTCCGTCGACATAGATTCCATCCGGCTTTATATTTAAGCCTTCCAAAACCTCCGAGTACATAATCGAATAATGTTTAAATTCCATTAGAACGTCACTCCATCAAGATCTTCTACTATTTCCTCGATACTAACTTCTTTATCAGCGGGTTCGTTCTTAGCAATGAAGGTATCCTTATTCCAGACTTCAATCTTATTAATAACACCTGAAAAGATAATTTCACCATCAAGATTACATTTTTCTCTTAACTTTTTAGGTACTACTACACGTCCCTGTTTGTCCGGAGTAAGTTCCTCAGAATAATATGTGAAACTTCTAATGAGATCTCTGACTTTTGCTTTGTTATTTGGAAGTGCCTGTAATTTCTTCATAAAATTTATCCACTCGTCCATAGGATATATGAAAGCACATCCGTCAAGACCTACGGAAATTACGAAAGTATCTCCAAGATCTTCGCGAAATTTGGATGGTATAACCGTTCTGCCTTTAGCATCTACATTGTGCTCATAAGTATTCATGAACATATGCACAACAGACCACCCGCCTTTCTCATTAAAATCACCTAAATCTAACCCCTGAATGTTTTTCCTGTAAGGTTTAATCAATCATTATTTCAGATTAAATTAAACCTTTTTTGATAAACCGGCACTGTATATCAAACTCTCACATTTGTAATTTTGAGCAAAAAATATACAGAGATTCGCATTTTTGGATGGGAATCTCTGGTAATTCAACCCACTTTATGCCATCACTCTACCAAATATATGAAAAACATAATTTGATTTTACATTAATTTAGGGAATTGTGCAAGAGTTATTTTAACTTTTTTTCAAAAAATTTCCATTTTTATTGATTTTGAGACAAGTGGTAGTTGTATCGAAATATTTAGTTTATTAATCAGTGTATATTTTCCATAATTTGAACCGAATTTCATAAAATAAACCAACCAAGCAAAGCGATTATTAAATCCTAATGGGTAACCTTTGGGATTTTTATGGGAATTTATG
>JAILOA010000005.1 GCA_024691065.1 Lachnospiraceae bacterium
TACAGTAGTAGCTGTTCAGCCTACTTCAACACCAACCACCACACTCGACAAAGTTGCAATCAAGTCAGCTAAGCACAATGCCAAGAAGACAGTTCTTGTAAAGTGGGCTAAGGTTGACGGAGCAGAAGGATATCAGGTACAGTATTCACTTAAGAAGAACTTCAAGGGTATGAAATCTAAAACTACAACTGCAGCTAAGTTAAAGATCAAGAAGCTTAAGAAGAACAAGAAATATTTCATTCGCGTACGTGCGTATAAGACTGTAGATGGTAAGAAGGTTTACGGTGCATGGAGCGCAGTGAAGAAGGTTAAGATTAAGAAGTAAGATGTACAAAAATAATAGTTGTAAATAAACAGAAAATCAAAGCCAAAGGAGATTTTTTCCCCTTTGGCTTTTTTTACAGTAAGAAAGAACTAATTATTATTTTTTTACATTGACTGGTACAATCCCCATCTGAAAAACCGGAGATTTTGTGATGAACACCCCTTCACAAACCGGAGATTTTGTGATGAACACCCCTTCACAAAGCGGAGATTTTGTGATAAAACCCGTCTGAAAAATCGGAGATTTTGTGATAAACACCACTTCACAAACCGGAGATTTTGTGATAATCCTTCTCTATGAAACCCACTCGAATTTAATCATTTTTCCTTCACCAATAGATGCTATTATCTGACTGTCGCGGCCAACAACAAGCTTGTACCAGCCATCTTCGCCCTGGATTATTGAATCCTTATAGTGTGAGCTTCCATGATGCATAAAAATAGAAATGTTTCGCAAAAATATAACCGTAAACGGAGGTTGATACAATGAATAATTCCACCAATTCAAACAAGCGTGGCCTAGGATTCTACGCTTCAATATACAGAAAAATAATTATTCAGGATTTTAAGAGCAAAATGAGTTATCGCGCGGACTTCATCATATCTACGTTTGGTATGATACTCACAAATGTAGCGGGGTTCGTTTCATTTATGATTATTTTCAAAAACTTCCCGTCCATAAACGGCTGGGATTATCACCACATGCTCTTTTTGTATGGCTTTTCGCTGATATCCCTCACCCCGGTGCAGTGTTTCTTCGATAACAACTGGAACCTGAGATTCATGGTAAGGTCCGGGGATTTTATAAAGTATTGTTTCCGCCCGATAAATGTATTCTTCTATTATATTTCCGAAGTTTTTGACGTTAAGGGACTGGGGCAATTCTTCTTCGGAATGGGTACATTAATCTATGCCTGGTACCATATAGGTCTGCCGGTCACCCCTTGGATTATAGTTAAACTGGTGATTTACATTATTACGGCATCGCTATTTATGATTTCACTGATGAACTTCGCAGCGGCAACAGCATTTTGGCTTCAAGGCTCGGGTTCGGTAATGGTTATAATGTTCAAATTCAAGGATTTTGCAAAATATCCCGCAGATATATTTCACGGCTTTTTCAAATTCCTTTTTACATTTCTTATTCCGATAGCTTTTATAGCATATTACCCAAGTCTCGCCATACTTGAGCCGGACCACATACCGCTTCTCACGATACTTTCGCCATTTATAGGTATGGCATTTTTCCGGCTCAGCTACAAATTCTGGATGCTGGGCGTTAAGAAATATGATTTTACAGGATCCTAATCCACAAAACCATAACTTCCCCAAATCCGGACTTACACAAAACCATAACTTCCCCCAAATCCGGACTTACACAAAACCATAACTTCCCCAAATCCGGACTTACACCAAACTATAACTACCAAAAATCCGGATTTACACCCAAACTACGACCAACTGGCATTCGGACTTACAACAAAAAACGACTTCACGGAGTCCTAATTTACATTGAAAATAAAATCACACAATATTCTGATTCACATAAAATACGACTTTACAGGGTCATGATTCACATAAAAAAAGTAGATAAATTAGGTTTTTTATCGGCCTCCAATCGTTAGAGTTTTATCTCTGACTTTTGGGGGCGTTACATTTTAAAGGGGTACCTCAGTTTTTACCTTTATGTGTTTGCTTATCTTAATATTAT
>JAILOA010000020.1 GCA_024691065.1 Lachnospiraceae bacterium
TGCGATGAGATATGAAGTTGGACAGGAATTGTTTGAAAGAATGAAGGATGATCCAAGATGTACTGCTAAGATTTCAGCTATGATGAGTACATTGCCATCCTATACAAGATTAGGTATGGCCGCATTACTTCCACATAAAACACTTGTTATGAAAGACAATTATGAAGTTTATGCAGATGATATTTTATGTAATGACTTAGCAGGAAGACAGACGGTATTACAGGGACATAATAAAGATGGTGTATGCGTTCAGTTTGATGATATTAAGAATCTCAAGAAAACTCAACTCAGAGAGATTTTTACAGGTAAGCAAGTGGTTTATGTTTACCATAATCAAATAGATGCAAGAGGTGATAAGGCTAATACGGAAGATGAGGTTTTTGTTGCCTGTGAAGAGGCCATATCAGAAATAATGGATCTTATTAAGAAGATATCAACAAATGCTAATACATATAGATTCATTATCACTTCAGATCATGGATTTATCTATAAGAGGGATAAGTTAAGTGAAAGTGATAAAATAGGCGGTGTCAGTGGTAAAGATGCATGGATTAATCGGAGGTATATTGTATCTAACTATGCAATTAACGATGATGGAATCATGAATATTGGGTTAGGTCATGTTCTTGGATATGATGATGACAAGGTTGTATCGTTCCCTGTTAGTAGTAATGTATTTAAGGTTTCAGGAGGAGGACAGAATTTTGTTCATGGAGGTTCTTCTCCACAAGAGATGATTGTTCCGGTTCTTGATATAAAGATGGGAAGAGGTCATTTTGAAACAAAACCGGCAACAATTAACTTGGTTAGCATGGTTCAGAAAATTACAAATCTGATTACAGGTATGGATTTTATACAGTCAGAACCTGTAAGTGATACTATTAAGGAAACAACATACCGAATAGTATTTATGTCAGAGGATGATGAAAGAATATCCAATGAAAATATTTATGTAGCAGATAGCAGAGAACCAGATTCATCAAAGAGAATTTTCCGTATGAGATTTAACTTTAAGAATCAGAAATATGACAAGAACAAACAATATTTCCTTGTTGTAACAGATGATAGCACAGGATTAGAACTATTTAGACATCCAGTTCTTATTGATTTGACATTCACTGATGATTTTGGATGGTAATTCTGGAGGTAGACTTTATGTTTATTATTGATAAAGAGAACAACAAGATAGATAAGATTGAAAGTAAGACATTTCATGAACTTGGATTTAAGAGATGAAATAAACTAATTCCAGTGTGAGGCCATGTCAAAACTCTATAATGCTTTACATGATAGATTAAAGAAGGCCGCAAAATAAAGGAGCTGTTATATGGATATGGAATTAATGAATGGACAAAATAGTGAAGAAACACTTGTAGAGGATAATAATGCCCTTAATAAAAAGTTGAGACATTACTTCGATGGGAAGATTGTTCGAAAGGATCTTACAAAACATATTAAAGAAGGAGCTAATGTTCCGGTGTATGTTTTGGAGTATCTTCTTGGTCAGTATTGTAATTCTGAGGATGAGGAAATTATTCAGGATGGTGTAAATAATGTTAAAGAGATATTATCGAATAATTATGTGCGTCCAGATGAAGCTCAGAAAGTGTTATCTAAACTAAGACAAAATGGCGCTTATACCATTATTGATATGGTCACAGTCAATTTAAATATGAAGATGGATATGTATGAGGCTACATTTTCCAACTTAGGGGTGGCGGGGATACCTATAAGTGAGGATTATCCAGAAAAATATGATCGCCTTTTGTGTGGCGGTATATGGTGTATTATACAGCTTGAATATGGTGCTGAGATGATGGATGATTTTGGTTTGGTTGATGCTGATGGAGCAGCTATCCGTTCAAAAAAGAAAAAACAAAAAGAGGCCTCACCTATTAGTATTAAGAAATTAACACCGATACAAATGCCTAATGTGGATATGTCAGTTATAAAAGAAGGAAGACCTCAGTTTACTAAAGAAGAGTGGATTGATATTTTGCTTCGTTCTACTGGTATGGAACCTACAAATCTGACTTATAGAGAAAAATGGTTGCTGCTAACAAGAATGCTACCTTTGGTAGAGAATAATTTTAATCTTTGTGAGTTGGGACCAAGAAGTACAGGAAAATCTCATTTGTACAAGGAAATATCACCTAACAGTATTCTCGTTTCAGGCGGTCAAACAACAGTTGCAAACTTGTTTTATAACATGGGTAGAAGAACTGTTGGTCTTGTAGGTTTATGGGATGTTGTTGCATTTGATGAAGTGGCAGGCATTAAGTTTAAGGATAAAGACGGAATTCAGATTATGAAGGATTATATGGCATCGGGTTCCTTTGCTAGAGGAAAGGAAGAAAAAGCGGCATCGGCTTCTATGGTATTTGTAGGAAATATTAATCAAAGTGTAGATGTGCTTTTGAAAACCTCCAGTTTATTTGATCCATTTCCTCCGGAGATGGGGACAGACACAGCTTTTCTTGATAGAATGCATTGCTACAATCCTGGTTGGGAGATTCCTAAGTTTAGACCTGAGCACTTTACGGATGATTATGGGTTTATAACAGATTTCCTGGCAGGTTTTGTTAGAGAACTCCGAAAAGAACAACATGGAGATGAGATTGATAAGTATTTTAGGCTCGGAAAGAATCTAAATCAAAGAGATACTATTGCAGTAAGAAAAATGGTAGATGGATATATTAAGCTTATTTACCCTGATGGAAAATACGAGAAAGAAGATCTGGAAGAGATTTTAGTAGTTGCACTTGAAATGAGAAGGCGTGTAAAGGAGCAACTGAAAAAACTAGGTGGTATGGAGTTTTATGACGTGAACTTCTCTTATATAGATAATGAAACTTTTGAGGAACATTATGTGTCTGTTCCTGAGCAAGGCGGTGGAAAGCTTATTCCTGAGGGAATCTGTAATCCAGGTCAGGTTTACACGGTTTCAAATGGTAAAAATGAGATGATAGGAGTATTTCGTTTGGAATCTCAGATGTCACCGGGAAACGGAAAGTTTGAAAGAACCGGAATAGGTTCAGATAGAGAGTGTAAAGAAGCGGTTGATACTGCATTTAATTTCTTGAAGGCAAATGGAAATAGAATCAGCGGAAATTTAGGAATGTCATCAAATGATTTTATAATAAATTATCAGGACTTACAGGGGCTTGGTATGACGAAGGTTCTTGCGTTGCCAACACTGATAGCTTTGTGTTCAATTGGATTAAGTAGGCCGGTACAGAGCTCTATGGTTATTTTAGGCGATTTTAGTATAGGCGGAACTATTATGAAGGTTGAAAATTTAGCTGATACACTACAGGTGTGTTTAGATAGTGGAGCTAAGAAAGTATTATTGCCACAAACATCAGCTGTAGATCTTGGAACAGTGCCAGCTGAGCTTATGAGTAGTTTTAGTTTGGTGTTTTATCAGAGTGCAGAAGATGCTGTATTTAAGGCATTAGGAGTTGAGTGATTATTGTTTATTACAAATTAATGGGGATTTTATGAAAAAGGAAAAAATGTAATAAGGTGTGCTAACCAGAAATGTAAATATGGAACCCTAATTGATAAGAAGAGAAATAATAATTGAGGAATACTGTTTAATGGAGGTGCTATGGCATTTAATTGGACACGTGATTGGGAATCGTTGATAGGGAAATTTAGATATCCGGATGATGATCCATTTGAACTTGATAAAACGCTTAAACAGGAAGTAGGTGAACCGGAAGGTATGATTGAAGCTCTTTATTGGCTAACAATTAACCGGCCGGAGTTTTATGATACTTATATGGACCATATTGAAGAGGTTATGGATATGGTGGAGGCGCAGCCTGATTATCAGTCTATATCAGAAAGTGTTTCAGATGAAGAGATAGCTAGTGTATATAATGCTGTGACTGATAAGGTATTTGGTAACCGGAGTATCGATATTGGTACCAGAGTAAATGCTCAGCTTAAAACTTGGAGCAGAGATTGGGATCAGTTTGACTGGGAATCAGTAGAAAGAAAGCTGTAGCAGAATCCAGAGATTATGTATGGCAATTCAGTTGAGTTTTCTGCATCCATAGGATTATCTAGGGAGGAATTTCTTGAATTTCTGGAATGGTTCAGTATGAAACATCCAGAAGGTTCAACATATTATATGATTGCAGCCACGATAGTTCACAAATATGGACTAACAGTGGAAGAAGCAGAAGAAGTTCTTCAGGATGAAACAAAACTAAATATACTATTAAATAATCCATCGGATTTAAACGGTGATTAAATAGTCTTTTGCTAAGAGAAATCTTTCGGGCTACTAACTATATAATGAGTTTCTATATAGTGAATTATCAAGCGAGGAATAATTGTATAGAATATTACCAAACATTTAGTGAGGTGATTTTCTATGACTATGGAAAAGCAGCAATATGGCAGGCTACACATGCGTATAGTAGAGCTTTTAGCTGAAAGAAACATTAGTAAGACTAGAATTTGCAAGGACCTTGATATACCACGAAGCAATTTTAACAAGTATTGTAGGGATGAATTTCAGAGAATAGATGCTAACTTAGTTTGTAAAATCTGTGATTACTTGGATATTGAAGTGGGGGAATTGATCGTTTCTGTAAAGTAAATAGGGCAGTTAGTAATAGAGAACTCTTCATAGGGTTCTCTTTTTTTTTACGTGAGGAGGGTAATGTATTATGGGTTTGATTTCAGACAAAAAAATGTTACCAACAATCATATTTGAGATTTTATGGAAATATACAGATGAGGACCATTATTTATCACAGGATGAGCTTGTGAATAAGGTTTTAGAAGTATATCAACCGAAGGAGTCAACGAGTGATGAGAGTAACAAAAGGTTAATCGTTAGTGATTTGAATAGTTTGAGTGATTATTTACTTGATATTCAAAAATATGGATATTCTTCTTCGGGAATGCTAATAGAAACAGTATCTTTGAAGGATAGATTTGAATCAGGGAATATCAAAGGATATCATTTAATCAATCGGCCATTTAATGATGTGGATATTCGTATGCTTTGTGATTCAGTATTATTCTCGCCGGGGATGACAGATGAACACGCTAGAGAGATGAATAGTAAGATTGTAATGCTTGCAAGTGAGAACTTTAAGAATGTTTATCAGTATATTCATACTTGTAACCTAGTCCAAAAGACAGAAAATCCGGATGTAATTGAAAACATAGAAGTAATAGGAAAAGCCATTGAAAAGAAGAGGAGGGTAGTATTTATTTATAGAGGTAAAGAGGTCAATTATAATCCCTATTATCTTGTTGTATATAGTGGAAGATATTATTGCATAGGTAATCATGAAGGCTATGATTATCTTAGTCATTACAGGCTTGATCGGATGAAGTCGTGTAAGTTTGTTGATGAAAAAGTAAGAGATATAGCATCTATTTCTGATGGAATGTATCAAGGAAAGTTTAGTATTGAGAATTATATAAGGATGCATCCCAGGCTGCAATAGCAGAAATGTAATTAGAACTTACAATTAAACACTAAATGCTTGCCAGAGTAATTGGTAGGCGTTAAATAAAGGGACCGGACAGTCTGGCTAAAGCCAGATTGTTCGGTCTTTTTTGTGGTGAATGATATCCTTTTATTCTAGGTATAATGCGACCTTTTGTCACTTGTTAATCAACTCTTGTGACAGAAGACAGGGATGCTTATGTTATAAAACTTCCCGATATAGATTAACTCGATGACGGCAATTATCATGTGCTGACAATTGATAAGTCAAATGTAATCAAGTCTGGCGATGGAACAATGATGACTGTGTATCTAAGCAAAGATAAAGATTCAGTAGTAAGACAAGTTAATAAAGATGGCTCGATTGGTAAATCTTATAGTATTAAGAACGACAAATTGATAGGATTCTATATGAAGAATGAGAGAAAGAATAATAATATATTGGCTAAAGTAATAACAAAGGCAATAAAACCAGACAAACCTCTTGCAATCAAATAAATATAATGATAATCTATAAATGCGCGGGTAACCGCGTAATATATGAGCACCTATGACAGGGTGGTAGCCTCCCAAAGCTATACCGGCTTGCTGGAATACATAGTAGAGGAGGTGGTGTCTATGTCAGTCTTTGAAATCATTACGATTGTGCTGGGAGTGATCGGCTTGCTGATATCGCTTGGCACACTGATTATAACACTGCTTTCTTATCTTTACGATAAAAAGCGAAAATAAAAATGCCAATCCTGTCGGCAAACAGGATTGGCGGTGTCCATAAGGACATTTGACATTCTTGAGGCATCCACTTTGGAGTGGGTGCTCTTTATTAAGTAAAATATATCACTATTACCAATAAAAATCAATATAAACTTTCAAGAGAGCTTATCTTTTGCGTGATTAAATGCAGAAGGTAAGCTCTTTTTTCTTTAGGATACACTTATGGCATCTACAGTACAAGACATGAGAAAAATAAGAATGAG
>JAILOA010000089.1 GCA_024691065.1 Lachnospiraceae bacterium
TTTTGTATTATTTAATATTGTATTATTAGGAAAGAGGTGCTTTATGCCAAAGAAAGGTAATTTGATGTCCTTCCGTCCGGACATAAAAGTATTGGATGCTACTTTAAGAGATGGGGGACTTGTTAACGATTTTTATTTTACGGATGAGTTTGTAAAGGATATTTATAAGGCTAATATTGATGCCGGTGTTGATTATATGGAGTTTGGTTATAGAGCAGATAAGGATCTTTTTGATGAAGATAAATTCGGTAAGTGGAAGTTTGCTACCGATGATGATATTCGCGAAGTAGTAGGTGACAATGATACATCTTTGAAGCTTTCAATTATGGCCGATGTTGGACGTTGCAATTATAAGCGTGACATTCATCCAAAGAATGAATCACCGGTTGATTTAATAAGAGTTGCCTGCTACATTCATCAGATTCCTGCAGCAATTGCTATGATTGAAGATGCTCACAACAAGGGATATGAAACTACATGTAACATTATGGCTATTACAAATGCTCAGCGTTCCGACCTTGCCGATGCACTTGAAATGCTTGGTGAGACACCTGTAAACGGTATCTATATCGTAGATAGCTATGGTGCACTTTTCCCTGAGCAGGTTCGTGAGATTACGGATTTATATATGGAATCAGCTGAAAAGAACGGTAAATATATCGGTATGCATGCACATAACAATCAGCAGCTTGCATTTGCAAATACCATCGAGTCCTGTGCACAGGGTGCTTCTTACTTGGATGCAACCTATTCTTCTATGGGACGTGGTGCAGGAAACTGTAGTATGGAACTTCTTATGGCATTCCTTAAGAACCCTAAATACAGCATTTTTCCTGTACTTAAATTCGTTGAGAAGCATATGGTTCCGCTTGTACAGGATCCAAATGTATTGTGGGGATATGATATACCATACCTTTTAACAGGTCATTTAAACCAGCACCCACGTACAGCAATCGCAGCAACAGGGGAGCACAGAACCGACTATATCAATTTCTACAAAGAGTTGATTGATAAGGATTGATGCTCTAGACATATAAAAAATAATGAAGTAAATATAAAGCCAAATATACAAAAAGCACAGCTTTCGGACATTAAATCGCAATGATTTGAAGATGTTGCTTCTGTATATTTGGCTATTTTAGTTTTCGTATAATAAAAATATATTTAAGAGTTGTTAATAAGTTCTACTCAAATTGCGAAGTATTCTCTACTCAAATTGCGAAGTATCCGTGCACTCCTTAAACGTAAACGAGAAGCACGTCCCTTCACCTTTTACAGAGTCAACATCGATTTTGGCCTCATGCTTAATAGCGATATTCTTCGCTATCATAAGCCCGAGCCCGGTTCCTTTCTCGTTCTGTTTAAGCTTTGAAGTATAGAACTTCTGGAATATATTCGGTAATTCCTCTTCTGAAATTCCCACACCGTAGTCACGAATCGATACTATGATTCCGGAATCCGATTCGGTTGATTCGGCGTCTAAAGTCTGCTCCTTATCATTACTTTCAACAGTTTTATTTTTATTTTTCTTTGACTTGGCGTTAGATTCATTTTGTCGTTTATCGGTATCTTTGAATTTTTTGGCCTTTTTGTTTTCGGCACTATGTTTATTGTTTTCCTTGGCTTTTGTATTATTTGATTTATTGTCTTCGATTGCCGGTAATTCGGTCTCTGTCTCCGGGGCATAGGTTTCCTTGCTTATTGTAATAAGAATCTTTCCGCCTTCATCGGAAAATTTCACTGCATTATCTATAATAATCATAAACATTTGGCGGAGTCGCTTGTAGTCGCCGATTATTAAATAAGGCTCTTTTTCGGGATCGATTTCATCATTTTCAAATGCATCGGAACCGTTAAGCAGATATTTGTTTTCGATGGATATATCTTTCTGCATAGATATTACCCGTGCTTCTTCGGTAGTTTCACATATAACCTGTAAAAGACTTACAGGTTCGATATCTATAGCAAAATCAGGGTTTTGCAGTTTGGATAATGTAAATAAATCCTGTACTAAAACACTGATATTTTCACATTCACGGAGGATACGATGATGATAATCGGTAATCATATTTTCATCTGTAATTATTCCGTCATCGAGGGTTTCGGCATATCCTTTGATAACCGTAATAGGAGTTCTCAGTTCGTGCGATACATTTGCAAAGAAATCCATACGCTGTTTGTCGAGATATTCCCGCTCTTTGGCAATTTTATCAAGGTTGCTGGCAAGTTCCGAAAGTGCAAGTTCAAGACGCTGCAACTGGCCGGATTTTGATGTGATGCTAATCTGGCTGTAATCACCGCCCGCAATCTGCATGATATTTTTATCTATTGTTTCAAGCGGTTTTGACACGTGTTTTAACATTATAACTGCCATAATGATGGATATTGAAAGTGAGAAGAGGACTGCAAAGCCTACAATCATAATACCTTCGGTCATTCCCAGGGCTTTTCTTTCAAGCATGGAAACCATCATAACCGCACCGGTTACATTGTAATCATCATCATAGATAGGTATACCGGCTCTCAATATTATCATTCCGTAAACGGAATCATAGCTGTAATTAAATGAATTGGAGCCGGAAAATGCGGTTTTTATGACTTCATTCATTTCATCCGTAAGGCTGTCATAATCTGCATTTGTAAAATCTGTTGACAGACTGTATTCGGAATTGGGATTTGAGATAACCCAAACCTCGGTTTCATCGGCCTGTTCGTGATTTTCGATGTAGTCCATATAAGTCATGAATTTTTTCGGCTTATTTTGAGTAGCAAAATCCTGGACATATAAGGATATCGAATGGCCTTTTTTGTACAGAGTATCTCTATAGGCGTGCATATATAGGTTTGTGTACATATACATAAATACTATTCCTATAAGAAGTGCAATGAAAATAAGCATTGCAACGAAAAGTACATAGAGTTTTACGAATATATCATTTCTTTTAAAGAAACCAAGCCCCTTTTTGAGGGGCTTATCGGTTGATTTGTTTTTCTTGTTTTTTATTTTTTTTCGGGACAAGGGCAACTCCTTATCTAATCTATACAGGGTTAGTCCGTGGAGATACATTTTCCTTATAGATTTGTTATGTGGGTAGGGATAATCAAGTAAAAATTATACACTTTCGAGTTTGTATCCGACGCCCCAAACTGTCTTAAGGTTCCAGCCTTTGTGTTCGTATTTGTCTATCTTAGCTCTAAGCCTCTTTATATGCGAATCAACAGTTCTGGTGTCGCCATAGTAATCAAAGCCCCAAAGCCTGTCTAAAAGGGTATCACGTGTGAATACCTTATCAGGATTGGAAACGAAGAGCCACATAGTTTCTATTTCTTTTTTTGTCAGGCTGACATTCTCTTTGCCGATAACACATGAGTATTCTTTTAGATTGATAGTTATATTTCCTATGGAAGTAATGTCTTTATCTTCGTTTTGGGTATCCGTATTGAGACGTCTGAGTATGGCTCTGAGTCTTGCCATTACCTCGCCCGGACTGAAAGGCTTTACAATGTAATCATCGGCGCCGATGTCCAGACCCATTATCTTTTCATAATCTTCGCCGCGTGCTGTTATAAGAATGATAGGCACCTTTGAACGCTTACGGATGCTTTTACAAACCTCATAGCCATCTCTGTATGGCATCATAACATCTAACAAAACAGCAACGGGCTCATAGGTATCAAAAAGTTTTTCGGCTACCTCGCCGTCTGCCGCTATTAAAGGTTCATAGCCCTCTCTCTTTATATAAACACTTAAAATATCGGTAATATCCTTATTATCATCTGCCACTAATATATATTGCATCAAGCATCCCTCCGATCATATGTTTTACGTAAGCAAATAAGCTAAATATAGTATAATATAAGCTTTAAGGCTTGTCAAATAAGGTTTTTGAATCAAGCAGATAACTATTGATTCCATAAAGTATATATAATATTTAGTTTGCTTACGATGTATTATTATAAAGTTAGTATATTAAGACTTTGTGAGATTATTATGTCATATATGGATAAAAAATGTGGCAAAGTTGGGACATTTAATCAACAAAAAAATACATATTTACTTAAAAAAGTATGAAATAAAAATATTTGGTGTTGGAATTATATAGCTATTATGTTAAAATCTCGTTTGTGGCATATGTAAAATAGATTAATGATATATATCCAATAATTTACCTGTTTTTATGAAAAACGGTGTGCTGGCATGGGGGCATATAATGAAGAAGAAAATCTTTTTAAAAAATATTTGTTTTATTATATTAGGGTTGTGTTTGGTGTGCTCTGTTTTGTTGAAGTGTAAGTCAATGATAACAGCTGCTAAAAATTCATCTGAATCAGCTGTTGCTACGGGTTCCGAATTTACGGTGACACCTACGCCTGATCCGAAGGAAACCGAGGAGACGGAAGGAACAGAAGAGACAGCTATCGGAATTACAATAGCCAAGGGTAATGGTTATATAACTACCCCAAGATATGAAGGACAGTTTATAACCAGAAGTAAAGGTTTATATTTTAAAACCAGCAGTGGGAATTATATAAAGAAAAGGTTTTTTACATACAAAAATAATGTTTATAATGCCGGAAAAGATGGGGTAATTACCAGAGGATGGCTTTGCAGAAAGGGACATTATTATTTCTTCAGCAGAAAAAACGGCAGGCTTATTATGGGTAAGAAAAGTGATGGAATCAAGATAAGCAAATATGGAATTGCGAAGGAAAACGAGTATACTGTTTGTAAAATAAAGACATTTATTGATGCTAAGAAGGTTGTGAACAAAGTGTCTTCATTCAGCGATTCAAAGGCAGACAAGCTTTATAAGTCCTTTAAGTGGCTTGAGGCCTGCGGTTATATCAGATACAGAACCTATAAGGAGGCTAAGGCATCATATCCCGAAGACTGGGAGATTATATTTGCCAATGATATCTTTGGTACACACAATGGATGCTGCGTTTCCGAGAGCTGTGCATTGGCATTTCTGGCAAAAGAATGTGGCTATAAAAATGTAACCATCTGTTGCGACACCGCTCACGCCTGGACAGACATCGAAGGAAGACTGTATGACCCTCTATTTGCCGAGTCCCGTTCATTTTCAGCTAATTACAATGCTGCATATACCGATTACAGAGCAAATCCGGCAATTACGAAGAAGGTTTAAGAAGGTTTAGAGGAAAGAAATGTATAGCTTAAAGAATTTTTTCGGTCATTTACATACTATTTTAAATCATAAAAAACTTGTCAGACATTACTGCTTTAAAGCAGGGCTTTACAGACAGGGAATTATGCATGATTGGTCTAAGTATTCACCCGTGGAATTTAAGATAGGTGTAAAATATTACCAGGGTGGTAAGAGAAGCCCTAATTACGGGGAAATCAAGGATAAAGGGTTTTCTACCGCTTGGCTTCATCATAAGGGCAGAAATAAGCATCATTTCGAATATTGGATAGATGTAGATCATGAGAATCCTACCCGATTAAAGGGGATGAAGATGGAAACCAAATATGTGATTGAAATGTTTTGTGATAGGATTTCAGCCAGCAGAAATTATCATCCGGATCTTTATACTGACGGTATGCCTTTAGATTATTACAATAAAAATAAAGATCATTATACAATTCATCCCGATACGGAGAAGCTGTTGGTATTCCTCTTAAAAATGCTTAAAGCTAAAGGAGAGGATTATACATTTAGATATATCAGAAAGAAAATTCTTAAAAATACCGGATTTTTCGGGATTCTTAAGGGTATATTTTTATAAAATAATATAATTTTAAGTAGGAGATTTACCGGAGGATAATTTAGGATACCTAAGCGGGAATCCTCGGTGATTCAATTGCCGAGTAGTTCGCTCAGGGAAATATTTGTCCGGATTATTTTGCCGGGGAAAAATAAAGTAGGAATAATATTAAGGAATATTTGAATGGAAAAGTTAAAAGAGTTTTATTATAAATATAATTTACTGATTATCATTTTATATTTTCCACTGTATATGCTTTGGTTTGTATGGCTGGAGAAGAGAAAAGTACCGTATTTTGAAATTCATTGCAAGTTGGATGATATCATCCCTTTCAATGAATATTTTATCGTCCCTTATATGATGTGGTTTGCTTATGTGGTTATTATCGTGGTTTTATTGGGGGTGAAGCTTTCATATATGCCTTGGTACAAGGAAAGCTTCCCGCTTTATAATTTCTTTAAAAACCGTTCGGATAGGGATTTTGCATTGTGCAGTTTACAGCTTATACTTGGAATGACAATCAGTCTTATAATATTTACGGTATTTCCGAACTGTCAGAATCTAAGGCCGGAGATGCTTGAGTTGGATAATTTTTTTGCCCGAGTGGTAGCGGGATTATATAAAACCGATACATCCACAAATGTATTTCCAAGTCTCCATGTATACAATGCATTGGTTGTAAATCATTGGTTTTGTGTAAGTAAGTCCCTTAACAGTTCATCCAATAAAGTGAAGGTAATATGTCAAGGTATTTCTGTTATTATTTGTGTGATGATTTGTTTATCTACTATGTTTCTAAAGCAACATTCCGCATTGGATGTACTGGGAGCACTTGTATTATTTGCTCTTTTGCGGTTGGTTACGGAATTTAACACGATAAAGAAATCCGACACGGTAAAGAAGTCCAACACTTCCAAACAGTGAAGGCATAGGTGGGATATAGGGAATTTTGAAGAGTGAAGTGCCCTGTGTTATGAGCAAGTAGCGAAGCGGATTAAAGAATATCATTGACTGTGCTAAATAATAAGCAGAATCAGAATATATTACATTAAAAATAATAAAAAAGGAGTCCTACAACTCATAAAGCTGTAGGACTCTATTTTTTTTACACGCCTGAAAGACGTTTTATTCCTTATGTCTAAAGCTATTTTATCTCGTGCTCTGAAAGACGTTTTAGTTTATTCAATGGTTATTGTTATTTTATCAAATACACCATTTTGAGCATATACAAATAATGTGCAATTGCCTTTTTTCTTGGCTTTTATGATACCGTCAGAAGAAACTTTGGCTTTCTTTGGTTTGTTTGACTCATATGATATAGGTCTATGCATTTGTATGGATTTACCTTCGGTATCCATGGTTGCGGTAATTTGATAGGACTCGCCCTTTTTAAGGGTTACTTCCTTAGGGTCCATAAAAGTTAAGTTAAAGCTTCCGATAGATGAAACCGAAACGCTCTTAGGATTTACGTAATTACCGTTAGATGTGGTAATATGTATATCAGTGGATGTAACAAGGGTTTCTTTTTTGTTTTTCTTGTTGCCTACACCTTTTTTCAAAGATTTTGTATTCTTGTAGGCTACAACCTGGTATTTATAGTAGGTTCCGGAAAGAAGATTATTGTGAGTCCACTTTACTTTCTTCTTTTTCTTGATGGTTTTAAGTAATTTTTTCTTGTATGTAACTGTACCATCATCACATCGACTTCCGTAAATCAAATAACCATCGGCATTTTTGATTTTGTTCCATTTGATAGTAATAGAATTAGAGGTTTGTGAAGGAGATTTAAGTTTAAGCTTTCCGAAGTTGGCACCGCTTGAATCCTTTTCGCTTATCTTTGTCTCTATAACATATGGAATAGCTGAAGCTGTGGCAATTGCAGCAGGAGTTACAGTTGCAGTTGTGCCCTGAGGTGCAATTGTATTAACAGGAGCAACGGTAGCAGTAGATTCTGCAGGCTTTGTTTCTGACGGAGTTGTATCAGAAGGAGTCCCGGTAGGAGTTTCTGCCGGAGTTGTTTCCGCAGGTGTAGTCTCGAAAGGAGTTTCTTCCGGTGCTACAGTTTCTTCTATAGGAGCTTCGGTTGCATCCTCGCTTATAAACTTAGCAAACAATGTAATCTTTCCGTTTGTATATGGTTCAATTGATGTTACCTTCTTTGTATATAATTGATCACCGTACCAGCCATCGAATATATAATTTTCTTTTGTTGCATCGGCAAATGAAGCGACACCTTCGGATTCGCTGTAAGTACTTGGGTTGGAAGAATCATTGGTTCCGCCGGCGAGTTCATAAACGATATCATAGGTATAAGAAGATACCGCAACCAAATCAACCGTATTGATATAATATTGGAATTCACTATTTGTAAAATGCAAACCGGTTATCTTCCAGCCTCTGAATGTTTCGCCGGAGTCATTCAATGCACTGCCGTTAGCAGCATTATAAGAATAGATAACAGCCTGGTTTTTGCTTGAATCATCTTCTACAGTGTATGATTTGGTGCATATAGGATCATCGCTATCAGTAGCATTTGCATCATAATATTTAAGTTTTAATTGAGGATTTAATAACCCGTTAAAATCAAGGACGTCGCCTGCATTTAAATACATACCTTCATAAAGAGATACGGATGAGTCTGAGGCAAATGGATATGTCCTGGACTCTGCAGAAGGAGTGGCTTCAGGAGTAGATGTAGGTTCCACAGTTACTTCAGGTGCTTCCGTAGCTTCCGAAGCATCGATAAACTTAGCATATAAGGTGATATCTCCGGTTGTGTCTGCGGAAATACCTGTTATAGGATTTTTGTATTTGCTGTCAGTGTACCAGCCGGCAAATACATATCCGTCCTTAGTTGCATCGGCAAGTGTTTCTACGCCTACATTTTCCGTATAGGTTGCAGGATTTTCGGCTGCATTCGTTCCGCCGTCAAGCTCATAGGTTATATCATAATCATATTGTGTTACAGCCAAAAGTTTTAAGCAACTGATTATAGGATATGCGCTGTATGAAACATCCATAATCTTCCAACCTCTGAATGATTCTTCACTGTTATCAAGTGCAACGCCGTAAGCGTCATAATAAGAAAGTATGGACAGTAGATTTTTTGAATCATCTGTTGAAGTATAATAACTGCTGTCAAGTATGAGCTGTGGATCATCGCCTTCTTCGGGATTTACTACATCATAGTACTTGATATGGAAGTAGTAACCATATGAATAACCCACATAATTCAAAATATCTGTCGGATTAAGATAATCACCTTCCTTAAGAGGTGTATCATAATTATTTATATCATAAGTTACAGGATCGTATACCGGTCCCGGAGTAGCTGTTTCCACCGGTGTTTCTGTAGATTCCGGAGTAGAAGTTTCTTCGGGAATAATCTCTTCAAACTTTGCATATAATGTATATTTTCCTGTTGCATAGGATGGAATGTATGAAATGGGATTTTTGAAATTTTCATCTATATACCATCCACAGAAATTGTATCCTTCTTTTGTAGCATCCTCAAAAGAATCCACACCGACCCATTCAGCGTATGTTTCCGGATTATCCGGGCTGTTGGTCCCGCCGTTTAGCTCATAGGTGATAGGATAGTTATATGAGGTTACTGCCACCAGATTAATGGTCTCCAAATATGTAGGTGTTTCAACTGAGGAATATTTTAATTCCTTCACTAACCATCCTCTGAAAGTTTTATCGCTATAAATCGGTTTCTTGATAGATTCGGTAACATCCTCGTAAGAAGAAACGGTAATAATGTCTTCATAGGAAAGGTTTTGAGGATGCTTTTCGAAAGTTTGTTCAGAAAGCAAATTACCTAAATCCGTACTGCCTGAAACATCAGGATCATAGTAATTAACGTAAATATAATTATTTATGTTTCCGGTATATTTTAAAACTTCCTCTGCATTTAAATACATTCCTTCGTATAAGGCTTCCCGCTTGTCTACAATATTGTAATCATAGATGACATCTTCGGATTCTTCCGTGTCTTCTGCGAGAGAATTGCTTACAGGTGTAAGTGCACCGATAATTAAACTCAAACTTAAAAATATTGAAAGAGCTTTTAAATATTTATTCTTCATATGTGCCTCCTCGTCAAAAATATAGCTTGATTATATCATAGATATTTTATAATTTAAATAACGTTTTTTTGAAGATTTTCTGACAGTATTCGGGCAAAATTATGAAAAACAAAGCGAGGAAATGTGAATGTCACTTTATTTATGGTATTTTGTAATGAAAATCAAGGTTTTACATTGCTTTCGTAAGGATATTTAGACTTGAAAGAAAGGCATATTTATTATATACTTTAGGGTATTGGAAGTTTCTATAAGTACGGCAAACTGAAGATAAAAAAAACATAAAAAAGGGGACGTTATGAAAACTAAATACGGTAAGACAGGAAAAACTAACGGTATTAATTATATGCTTATAGGATTAATAGCTGTTTTTATGCTATCTATGTGTATATTTAATACATCAAAACCGGAGGAAGCTATGGCAGAGCAAACCTTTACGGTAGGCTTTGACGCAGAGTTTCCGCCTTATGGTTATCAGGATGAGAACGGCGAATATGTCGGATTTGACTTGGAGCTCGCTGAGGAAGTATGTAACAGGCGGGGTTGGGAGCTGGTGAAGCAACCCATAGACTGGGATTCTAAAGATATGGAGCTCTCCACCGGAACCATCGACTGTATATGGAATGGCTTTACCATAAACGGCAGAGAAAATGATTATACCTGGTCGAAGGCATATATCGATAACTCACAGGTAGTTATAGTAGGTGCCGACAGCGATATTGAGACCCTATCGGACCTGAAAGGGAAGGTTGTGGTTGTACA
>JAILOA010000187.1 GCA_024691065.1 Lachnospiraceae bacterium
TTGCCGCTTACATTTTTATTTAGCTTTCCTGTCAAATTAAATCTGATGGCTGAAGGAACCTTAAACCACGCTTCTCCTGTTGCCATTCCGGCAGCCATATCGGTACTGCCTACGCCTGTTGAAAATGCACCGAGCGCTCCATAGGTACATGTATGTGAATCGGCTCCGATAACAGTATCACCGGCAACTACAAGTCCTTTTTCAGGTAAGAGTGCATGCTCGATACCTACTTCTCCGATTTCAAAATAGTTCTCAATTTCCTGATCATATGCGAATTCGCGCATATATTTACAGTTTGTTGCGGATTTAATATCCTTATTCGGTGTGAAATGATCCGGAACAAGAGCGACCTTTGATTTATCAAAAACCTTAGTCTTGTTGATTTTCTTCATTTCATCGATTGCCACAGGACCGGTGATATCATTTGCAAGCACCATATCCAGCTTTGCTTCGATTAACTGTCCTGCCTCTACGCTTTCAAGTCCGGCATGAGCCGCCAGAATCTTTTGCGTCATAGTCATAGCCATAGTTTCATCCTCCTGGTATTTCATATATTTAAGATTAAACCTAAATTCTTACTTTAAATTTTTTCGCACATTTTAAAAATTTGATGCTTTTAAGCTCGCATTGCAGTGCACATTACATTTTAAAAATTTGATGCTTTTAAGCTCGCATCGCACTGCGCACTACATTTAAATATTTAAATTATGCATTCTTCATAAGTCTGTTTACTGCATTTACAAGCGCCTGAATGGAAGCCTTTATGATATCGCTGTTAAGACCGATACCCCAATTAAGCTTACTCTCATCCTCGCCTGCTACAGCCACATAAGCAAGTGCCTGAGAAGAAGACTTCTTGGCAATGGCCTGCTCGGAATATTCCTCTAATGTATATTCAATATTAAAATGTTTCTTAATAGCATTGCTTACGGCATCAAGACGTCCGTTTCCGGTAGCCTCAACTACATGAACCTCGCCGTCCTTCTCAATCTTTATGCTAACGATGGCAGTGATTTCATTTTCCTGTCTGAAGTGACATTCCGGAATTGTAAATATATCTGCTGCATCTAAATAATTATCATAGAATACTTTCTTAATTTCATCTGCGCGGAGCTCGGCATGTGCCTTATCTGATACATCCTTAACCAGATATCCGACCTCTTCACGCATTTTATCAGGAATGTTGATTCCATAATTCTGCTTAAGCACGTAATTTACGCCGCCTCTACCGGACTGAGAATTGATTCTGATAACGTCCGAATCGTAGGTTCTGCCGACATCCTTAGGATCAATCGGAAGATATGGAACCATCCATTTGTTTCCGCTTTTTCCTTCCTCCATATAAGCCATACCCTTGGCAATGGCATCCTGATGAGATCCTGAAAATGCAGTAAATACCAGTTCACCTGCATATGGCTGTCTCATTGAAACCTGCATCTGTGTAAGACGCTCGTATGTGTCATAAATCTCATTCATATCAGAGAAATCAAGCTCAGGATCAATACCATAAGCATACAGATTCATAGCTGTTGTGAGAATATCCAAGTTACCGGTTCTCTCACCGTTTCCGAAAAGTGTTCCTTCAATTCTGTCAGCACCTGCAAGAACACCAAGCTCTGCACAGGCAACGCCACATCCTCTGTCATTGTGAGGATGAAGTGATAATACAACATTCTCACGATATTTCATATGCTTGCTCATATATTCAATCTGACTTGCATATACGTGTGGCATAGCTGTTTCAACGGTAGATGGCAAGTTAATTACAGCCTTTCTGTCAGCAGTCGGCTGCCATATGTCAAGCACTGCATTGCACACCTCTAAAGCATACTCTACTTCTGTGTTATGGAAGCTTTCAGGACTGTACTCGAAACGGATATTTCCTCCATCCTGCTCTGCAAGCTCTTTTAAAAGCTTAGCTCCGTCAACAGCTATCTGCTTAACCTCTTCTTTTGATTTCTTGAAAACCTGTTCTCTCTGCTCAACAGAGGTTGAATTATATACATGTACGATTGCATTTGGAGCACCCTTTACAGCTTCAAATGTCTTTCTGATAATGTGTTCACGTGCCTGTGTAAGTACCTGAAGGGTAACATCATCAGGAATAAGCTTTCTCTCAATAAGCTCGCGGCAGAATCTAAACTCTGTCTCACTGGCTGCCGGAAAACCAACTTCAATCTCCTTAAATCCGACCTTAACGAGGAGCTTAAAGAACTCGATTTTTTCTTCAAGACCCATTGGCTCGATGAGTGCCTGGTTTCCGTCTCTCAAGTCAACACTGCACCAAACAGGTGCCTTCTCAATATAATCCTTCTTTGTCCAATCGAAGCATTCTTCAGGTGGAAGAAAATAACTTCTTACATACTTTTCAAATCCCTTCATAACGTCATCCCTTTCTGCAAATACTTTTTGCTTTTGATTGCTTTTTGTGAATTACACTCTGCCATATTGAGGATTTTCCCAAAAATCCGCCTATTCTTAGTGGCAATATGCAAATCACATTTTGTTGTCTTTCTCTCTCCTCTGAGGGGTTGTTGACATTTAGAATAAAAAACGTCCCTACACCCCCAAAAATATAGGTAATGCAGAGACGTAAATAATATCTTAATTACGCGGTACCACTCTACTTCACGAAAAATCGTGCTCCTCATCAGGTACGTTCCAAATCACCATCAATAATGGTCTTTAAAAGATACCCTTCCCCGTAACGTTGGGAGTACGTCCATTCCTACATGTGCTTCTGATCAAATCTGATACCTAAAGCACCGTTCAGAAGGAAGCTCCAAGGCGAGTTCACTGATAAACACCGATTGTCTCACACCTGCCGACAACTCTCTGGTTTTGCCTGTTCACCTGCTACTATTCCTCTTCACAGCCTTTATAAACTTCATTAAATGTAACA
>JAILOA010000194.1 GCA_024691065.1 Lachnospiraceae bacterium
AAGGGTGTTGTCAACCACCCTATAATGTAACGCCACTTTAGGTAATAATACCTATTGGTGTCAAAGGTCGGAGGCATAAGCCGTTACTACGACTGGGCAGTTACAAGCCCATTACCTTTAGGTGATGGGTAGTTGACACAGATACCTCCTTGAATGTTTCTAAGTAAAAAAAACGAAATAAATGTTAAAATATATTAAAAAAGGACAAGCTTTCACTCGTCCTTTACATTTACAGATTTGAAACAATGCGTTCAACCGATATAAAATGTATTGGACTCAATATAAGTTTAACGCATTATAAGCAACAATTAAATTGTCATTATTTCATCGGACTTAGCTTCTACAGCCTCATCAACCTTCTTAATGTACTTATCGGTAAGCTTTTGGATATCATCCTGAAGATTACCCTGCTCGTCCTCGGAAATCTCACTATTCTTCAGTTGCTTCTTAATAACGTCATTAGCATCACGACGAACATTTCTGATAACTACCTTTGTAGATTCACCGCTCTTCTTAATGTCTTTAACGAGCTCCTTTCTTCTTTCGGTAGTAAGCTCAGGGAATGTAAGACGAACTGCCTTACCGTCATTACTTGGTGTAAGACCAAGGTCTGAAGCAAGAATCGCCTTCTCAATGTCCTTTATAAGACTTGGCTCCCATGGCTGGATAACGAGTGTCCTTGCTTCAGAAACAGAAACGTTAGCCACTGCCTGAATACCCGAAGGCTGTCCATAATAATCAACCTTTAATTTATCAAGAATATGCGGATTTGCTCTTCCTGCTCTGATAGTAGCAAAATCAGCTACAAGAGCATCAATAGATTTTTGCATCTTTTCTTCATATGTCTTTATTTCGAAACTCATCCTACTTTCCTCCATTTTTAAAATAAATATTAATTAAGCAAAGATTCCAAACATCCGAAATCCGCTTCAATACATTATAAATGAACCAAATTAAAAGACTCAAACTTCCTTTTATATGAACCAAATTAACCGGCTCAAACTTCCTTCTATATGAACCAAATTAACCGGCTCAAACTTCCTTCTATTTTATACAATTTTCAGGAAATTTACAACTTGTTTTTTATAATTTCATTAATGCTTCATAATTAATCCACGGAAATCATTAATACTTCACAATTAATCCACGGAAATCAGTGATGCTTCACAATTAATCCACGGAAATCAGTGTTCCGCTTGTAACGCCCTTGATTGTATTAGCAATGGAATCCTTTTCATTTAAGCCGAATATCATCATAGGCATCTTATTTTCCATGCAAAGAATTGCAGAAGCTAAATCCACAACTCCGAGTCTCTTGTCAATAACCTCGTTAATGCTTATGGAATCGAACTTCTTTGCATCCGGATTAGTTGCAGGATCGGAATCATAAACTCCGTCGATTGACTTACCTGAAAGAATCACATCTGCCTCTATTTCAATCGCACGAAGCACTGTGGATGTATCGGTTGAGAAGTAAGGATGTCCCGTACCTCCTGCAAAGAATACAACCTTTCCCTGATTTAAATCCTCTACCGCACTGTCCTTTGAGAAAAGTCTGGTAAATGAACTGCACGCAAACGGTGTATAAACCTCTGTCTTAAGCCCCACGCTCCTGAATATCTCCGACACATAGATACAATTCATAACAGTCGCAAGCATACCAATCTGATCAGCCTTTGGTCTGTCAATGTTCTCGCTTGTTCTGCCACGCCAGAAATTACCACCGCCGGTAACAACCGCTACCTGCACCTTTTGATTCTCCACGATGTCCTTAACCTGCTTCGCAATATCAAGGCATGTAGCCTCGTCAAAACCTGTTTTCTTGTCGCCCGCTAAGGCTTCACCACTCAATTTTAAAAGTATTCTCTTATAATCAGCCATTTTTCTTTTTTCCTTTTCTATTATTTAAATGTAGCACTATCCTTAAGCACTGCATTGATTTCTATACTCCAAAGTTTCAACCTACTTAAGCACTGCATTGATTTCTATACTCCAAAGCTTAAACCTACTTAAGCACTGCATTGATTTCTATACTCCAAAGCTTCAACCTACTTAAGCAATGCATTGATTTCTATACTCCAAAGCTTCAACCTACTTAAGCATATTCATTTTATAATCAACTTAATTATAAAACTTATCCAAATGTAACTATATACTTCTGTCCCTTGCTTACATTAAATACGGTCTTACCTTCATCACCTGATGTCTCAACTGCATTTCCATCGGCATCGGTTACTATATAAGTATTTCCGTTATTAAGCAAAGTGCATTTCCTGTCGGTAACACTTGTAAGAACCGCTTCTTTAAGCTTTCCGCTATTCCAGCTCATATCAAGCGTATAACCGCCTCTTGCACGGATTCCCTTTACTTCTCCGTCGCCCCAAGGCTTTGGAAGCGCCGGAAGGAGGCTAAGTTCTTCATCATAGCTTTGTAAAAGCATCTCAAGCATAGCAGCCGTACCGCCGAAATTACCATCTATCTGGAATATTCTAGGCGGATGAAGATCAAGCAGACTCTCCGTCGCATAATCTCCGATAAGTGCACGGAGCTGCTCCCACGCCTCATCGCCGTCGCCCATTCTGGCGTATATACAAGAGGTCCATGCCCTGCTCCAACCTGTATATCCGCCACCGGCTTCTATACGAAGCTCCAATGAACGTCTTGCAGCAGCAAATAAATCCGGTGTCTTATTAGGTGTTATAACATCTCCCGGATAAAGACCTATAAGATGTGAAACATGCCTATGATAAGGCTCTGTCTCATCAAATTCCTTATTCCACTCAAGGAGCTGTCCCTTGCTTCCAATCTTAAGCTCAGGAAGATTATCCAAAAGTTTCTGCCAGATTGCCACCTTATCATCATCTATTCCGAGGACCTTCGCAGCCTTTATGGCATGGTCCAAAAGCTCCATCGCAAACTCAACATCCGAAGCCGAAGATACACAAATACTTACAGGCATTTCCCCGCCGCCCTCAAAATGATTCTCAGGCGATTGTGAAGGCATAATCTGATATATACCATCCTGATCTTTCTCGAGAAAATCCTCATAAAACTCTGCAACACCCTTTAAATAAGGATATCCACGATTTAACAAATATTCCTTGTCCTGGCTGTATTCATAATGCCACCATACATGCTCCGCCATCCACGCAGCTGCACTGATCCACACGCTCCAGCCGTAAGTCTCCGGCGTTGCACCTGCCCAAATATCGGACGAAAGCGGAATCCATATACCTCTGCATCCAAAGAGCTGCTTTGCCGCCTCACGCCCGTTCTCTGCAAGCTTATCAAGATATGTGAAGAACGCCTCCATATATTCCTGCAAATGCCCGCTCTCGGCAAGCCAGTAATTCATCTGTATATTTATATCATTATGATAATCGCAGTCCCATGCCGGATATAAATCCTCATCCCACTTGCCCTGAAGATTTGCCGGAAGCTCGCCGTTTGCCGAGCTCGCACAGAGGAGATAGCGCCCGTAATTAAAGTAAAGAACAGGCATGGTAGAATCATCTACATTAAATATAACCTTCTCTTCCCCTTCTCCGACATTATCCGTGGCATCGATAAGTCCCGCCTTAACCGCCGGATTATCTACTGCCTCGGCAAAGTTTCTGTAAGCCTTCATTCTCTCGTCGGTAGGCAAATCCTCATAAGGATTATCACCCGCCTCTATATTCAAAGAAAGCCTTCCGTAATGTGACTCATATTCCTT